>CANGMV010000060.1 GCA_947454745.1 Bacteroidota bacterium
GAGCATTCTCTTAAGTTGAAAGATTTGTTGCCAAAAGGAAAATTGAGTATAGCAGAGAGTGGTATTTATGATTTGGATACTTTCAAATTATTAAAGCAGGAAGGATTTGACGGTTTTTTAATGGGGGAGTATTTTATGAAGCAGGAAAACCCTGCAAAGTCATTTGAGGAATTTAGTAAGCAAATAAAAAAATAAAATGAAGGGTTTACAAATAAAAGTGTGTGGGATTACTGAAATCAATCAAGCTATTGCATTAGAAGCAATGGGGGTAAACTATATTGGTTTTATTTTTTATGCACCTTCTAAAAGGTATGCGCTTTCCAATTTGCAATTAACTGAATTAAAAAACTTTAAACCTGTCGCCGCAAAAAAAGTAGGGGTATTTGTGAACGAATCAATTGAAGATTTGTTTGGTATAGTAGAAGCAGCTGGGTTAGATATGGTTCAATTACATGGCGACGAGGATGAAGCCTATTTTGCCGCAGCAAAAGCTAGGCTTGGCATAGATGTTAAATTGATTAAAGTTTTCAGAGTTGGCGATAAGATGCCATCAGTTGAATCTTATAATGAGTTAGCAGATTATTATTTATTTGATACAGATAGTAAAATGTATGGCGGAACCGGTGCTCATTTTAATTGGGAGTTGCTTAAAGGAAATATAATCAGCAAGCCTTTCTTTTTAAGTGGAGGTATTGGCCCCAATGATATAGGAGGAATAGAAGTGATGCAACAAACCAAGGCAGGTAAAACATTGTTGGCGTTGGATATAAATAGTCAGTTTGAAGAAACACCAGGTGTGAAAAATTTAGAAAAAATTAAAACCTTTATAAATGCATTTATTTAACAAGACCATTAATTATCAGAATCCAAGTGCCGAAGGTTACTATGGAGATTTTGGAGGCGCCTACATTCCCGAAATGTTATATGGCAATGTGGAGACTTTAAAAAAGCAATATTTGGAAATTATGCAGGATCCTGCTTTTCAGGAGGAGTTTCATGCATTGTTAAAAGATTATGTAGGCCGACCAACGCCCTTATTTTATGCAGAAAGATTAAGTAAGGAAATCGGAGCGAATATCTATTTAAAGCGGGAGGATTTGTGTCATACAGGTGCTCATAAAATAAACAACACCATTGGACAAATTTTATTAGCACAACGATTAGGTAAAACAAAAATCATTGCAGAGACTGGAGCTGGACAACATGGAGTAGCTACAGCCACTGTTTGTGCTTTAAAAGGCATGGAATGTGTGGTGTATATGGGGGAGAAAGACATTGAACGTCAAGCACCCAACGTAGCTAGAATGAAAATGTTAGGTGCGACAGTGGTTCCGGCAACGAGTGGAAGTAAAACTTTAAAGGATGCCACCAATGAAGCCATTCGTGCTTGGATTAATGAGCCTAGCGAAACACATTATATTATTGGTAGCGTAGTGGGACCGCATCCTTATCCGGATATGGTGGCACGTTTTCAGAGTGTGATAAGCGATGAAATGCGCAAACAATTAAAAGAAAAAACAGGTAGCGAATTGCCAACGCATGTAGTTGCTTGTGTAGGAGGAGGTTCTAATGCAGCTGGAGCGTTTTATCATTTCTTAAATGAAGAGACAGTAGAATTGGTCGCAGTAGAAGCAGCAGGACATGGTGTACATTCAGGCATGAGTGCAGCAACCACACAATTAGGTAAGCCAGGCATATTACATGGGAGTAAAAGTATATTAATGCAAACAGCCGATGGTCAGGTGGTAGAGCCGCATAGTATTAGTGCAGGGTTGGATTATCCAGGTATTGGGCCCTTGCATGCGTTTTTATATGAAAGTAAGCGCGGTACTTTTACCAGTGCAACCGATGAGGAAGCACTAGATTGGGCTTTTCATTTATCTAAAATCGAAGGCATTATTCCAGCATTAGAAACTGCACATGCATTTGCAGTATTGCCTAGACTCAATTTAAAAGCAACCGATAATGTAATTGTTTGTTTGAGTGGAAGAGGAGATAAAGATTTAGCTACGTATATGCAAGCAATGGAAACTAAAAAATATTAATTATGTCAAGGTTATCAGCATTATTTCAAAAACAATCTACACGTGTTTTAAATGTGTATTGTACAGCAGGCTTTCCCAATTTGAATAGCACTTTGGAAGTTATGGAAAGTTTGCAGGCCAATGGTGCCAATATTATCGAATTGGGGATGCCATATAGCGATCCTTTGGCAGATGGTGAAGTGATTCAATCTAGTGGAAATGTGGCAATAGAAAACGGCATGACCATTGAAGTTTTGTTTGACCAATTAAAAACAATGCGTCAAACCATACATATTCCTGTAGTATTAATGGGGTATATGAATCCAATTTTGCAATACGGGTTGGAGGATTTTTGTAAAAAAGCAAAAGCAGTAGGAGTGGATGCATTAATTCTGCCCGACTTGCCTTTGTATGAGTTTGAACATTTATACGGGAAGACGATTCAAGAGCATGGGTTGGATTTCGTGTTTTTAGTAACACCCGAGACGCCGGAAGATAGATTAAGAAAATTAGATGCATTAAGTACTGGTTTCCTATATGCAGTAAGTTCATCGGCAACTACAGGAAAGGATAAAGATTTTTCAAAAGTTGCTTTGTATTTGCAAAAATTACAAGCGATGCAATTAAAGAATCCGGTATTGGTTGGGTTTGGGATTAAGGACAAGGATACCTTTAATGCTGTATGTACCTATTCCAACGGAGCGATTATTGGATCGGCATATATCAATGCATTGTCAAAAGGAAATTCGGTGAGTGAAACTACAGCACAATTTTTAAAAGAGGTATTGAATTAATAAAAATTAAAGGCAGTAGCGATCATCAAATAAGATAAAAATGAACATAGTTATAATACAATACAATGCGGGGAATATTCAGTCGGTATTGTATGCATTGGAGCGACTTGGAGTCACTGCTACTGTAACTGATAATGTAGAAACTATTCAGGCAGCAGATAAGGTGATTTTTCCTGGCGTTGGGGAAGCGAGTACTGCAATGGCTTATTTACAAGAAAGAGGGCTAGACAAAGTGATTAAGCATTTGAAGCAGCCTGTTTTGGGAATTTGTTTAGGGATGCAATTAATGTGTGCTTATTCGGAAGAAAATGACACGACCTGCTTGGGTATTTTCGAGGAACAAGTAAAAATATTTAAGCCTAATGAAGCAAATATTAAAGTGCCTCAAATAGGTTGGAATACGATTACTCATTTAAAGACAGATTTATTTAAAGGGGTTGCAGAGCAAAGCTTTACTTATTTTGTGCATGGGTACTATGCTGCACTAGGTGAACATACGATTGCGACTACCAATTATGTACAACCTTATAGCAGTGCTTTGCACAAGGACAATTTTTATGGGGTACAATTCCATCCTGAAAAGTCGGCAAAAGTGGGCGAGCAAATAATTCAAAATTTTATTAATTTATAATTGAGTTTAAATAGTACAATCAAATAGTAAAAAATGCAGATCATTCCCGCGATAGATTTAATTGATGGCAAATGCGTTCGACTCACTGAAGGCGATTATGCACAAAAGAAAATTTACAATGAAGACCCTTTGGAAGTAGCCAAAGCTTTCGAAGGCATTGGCCTTATGCGTTTGCATTTAGTGGACTTGGATGGTGCCAAAGCTGGCGAGGTGGTGAATTGGAAAGTGTTAGAGAAGATTGCGAATCAAACGAGTTTGAAAATTGATTTTGGCGGGGGTATTAAAAAAGAAGCTACGCTTAAAACGGTTTTAGACACAGGTGCTGCCTATGCAACCATTGGAAGTTTAGCAGTGAAAAACAGAAATTTATTTGAAGAGTGGATTGAACGTTTTGGTGCTGCTGTATTTATGTTGGGTGCGGATGTTTTTGAAGAAAAAATCGCCATTGGTGGCTGGTTGGAGAAAACGGAAATTGATGTGTATACTTTCATGCAATCTTACATTATTAAAGGGTTGCAACAAATGTTTTGCACGGATATCTCAAAAGACGGCAAACTAGAAGGACCTTCCATTGATTTATATAAAAAAATTATTGCAAAATTTCCAACGCTGCAATTAATTGCGAGTGGTGGAGTAAGCAATTTGCAGGATTTGCGTGAACTGCGTGAGATAGGTTGCTCGTCAGCTATTGTGGGGAAAGCCATTTATGAAAATAGGATCACATTAGATGAGCTTTCAAAATTTTAAAATAAAAGACTTCAATAAGTTGATTCAATAAATTATAATTATGTTAACTAAAAGAATCATTCCTTGCTTAGACATCAAAGATGGTCGTACCGTAAAGGGCATCAACTTTGAGCAAATTCGGGATGCAGGTGACCCCATCGAATTAGGTGCATTTTATGCAGCACAGGGAGCGGATGAGTTGGTTTTTTTAGATATCACGGCGACCATCGAAAAAAGAAAAACCTTGAGTGAATTGGTCAATAAAATTGCACACCGTATCAATATTCCTTTCACAGTGGGTGGTGGTATTAAAACGGAGGAGGATGTAAGTGTATTGTTACAAAATGGGGCAGATAAAATTTCAGTCAATACGGCTGCATTTAACGATTCATCGATTATAAAAAGATTTGCAAAAAACTTCGGCAGTCAGTGCGTAGTATTGGCTATTGATGCAAAATGTGAAGAAGACAATAATTGGTATGTGTATTTAAATGGAGGTAGAACAAAAACCAATAAGTTGGTAATGGAGTGGGCAAAAGAAGCAGTGGATTTAGGGGTGGGCGAAATTTTATTAACTTCTATGAACCATGATGGCACAAAACAGGGTTTCGCATTGGATATAACAGCGCAATTAGCAGAAAGCCTTCCAGTGCCCATTATTGCATCGGGCGGCGGAGGGAATGAACAACATTTTTTTGACGTGTTTACAAAAGGGAAAGCGGATGCAGCATTGGCTGCTAGCATTTTTCACTATAAGGAAGTAGCCATTCCGGAATTAAAACAATATTTAAGCAAACAGGGGATTGCTATTCGATTATAACCTTTTATATAAATTCACAATATCTTTCTAAACATTATATTAATTTTCAAGTATGAATATCAATTTTTCAAAATACGCCGATGGTTTGGTTCCAGCGATTGTACAAGACGCGAATACTAAGGCAGTGTTAATGATGGGTTTTATGAATCAAGATGCGATTGACGCAACTTTGTCTCAAAATAAAGTGACTTTTTTTAGTCGAACTAAAAGCAGGCTTTGGACCAAGGGGGAGGAAAGTGGCAATTTTTTGAATTATGTAAGTATGTCCGAGGACTGTGATAACGATACTTTATTAATCCAAGCCAATCCAGTAGGTCCGGTTTGTCACAAAGGAACTGATACTTGTTGGGGTACTGAAAACATCCCAGCTAATACCGATTTCTTGAATACGTTGGAGGCAGTCATTGCACAAAGAAAAACAGCTGCACCTGATAGTTCTTATGTAGCGAGTTTATTTGCAAAAGGAATTAATAAGATTGCTCAAAAGGTTGGAGAGGAAGCGGTGGAAGTAGTAATTGAAGCGAAGGATGATAATGAAAAACTATTCTTGGACGAATCAGCGGACTTACTTTTTCATTATTTAATCCTTTTACAAGCAAAGGGTTATACATTAAAGGATGTAGTAAAGGTATTGGCTGCCAGACATAAACCTGAATAATAACATTTACTACTTATATTTGACAATCCATATGCGCCAATAATTGGCTACTAAAAAAATAACAAATGAAAAAAATCACTTTTGGAATTTTATCATTCCTTGCCATCACACAAGTTCAAGCACAAAAGCTACAAATTGATGGAGATATTAAAAATCTACCCGAAGGAACAACTGTCTCATTAATTGACGGGATGGCCAACAAAATTGTAGACTCTGCCAAATTGGTAGGTGGTAAATTTAAACTTACAAATAAAGTAGTTGATCCAAGTATTTATGTAATTGGTTTTTCTGGTATGCAGGCAAAAATCCCTGTATTCGTAGGCAATGATCAATTGATAATGTCAGGAGATATCAAACAACCGAATACAATAGAATACAAAGGTTCAGCTTCGCAGGATTTGTATTTGAATTATATGAAAGCGTTGACACCTAAAATTGAAAGCTTGTTTGCTTCTAAATCAGTGCTTGCTAGTGCGACAGCAACAACAAAGGATTCGATCTCGAAACAAGTGGATGTTAAAGAGGCTGATTTAACTACTACCATTACCAATTTGTTAAAAGCAAATAATCAATCTCCTGTTTCTACTTTGTTTTTAATTCAAACCACCAATTTTGTTCCTTACATTAAAGATCATATTGCCGATTTATATGCAATATTGGACGGCCCCGCTAAAAAAGGACCATTTGCTGATTTGATTGAAAAATCGATTCAGTCTGCAGGTGTTGGAAGAGTTGGATCGGTATTGCCTGAGTTTAAACAAAACGATGTGAATGGCAAGTCGGTTAGTTTAAGTTCATTAAGAGGAAAATATGTATTGATTGATTTTTGGGCAAGCTGGTGTGGTCCATGTAGAGCAGAAAATCCAAATGTGGTAAAAGCTTATAATGCATTTAAAACAAAAGGATTTACAATATTGGGCGTTTCTTTGGATCAAGACAAGGGCAAATGGTTAGAAGCGATTAAAAAAGATGGCTTAACATGGACACATGTAAGTGATTTAAAATATTGGAACAATGAAGTAGCTGTAAAATTTGGCATTCAAAGTATTCCAGC
>CANGMV010000061.1 GCA_947454745.1 Bacteroidota bacterium
CCATTGGTTAATTTCCACACCAACCAAGTATCTATTGTGCCAAAACACAATTCCCCTTTATCGGCTAATGCGCGCGCACCTTCCACATGATCTAAAATCCATTTAATTTTTGAACCAGAAAAATAAGCATCAATAACCAACCCGGTTTTTTCTTGGATCATCTCATCCTTACCCTCCGCTTTTAAAGCATCGCAATAATCCGCTGTGCGACGATCCTGCCAAACAATTGCATTGTAAATGGGCAAGCCAGTTTTTTTATTCCATAAAACAGTCGTCTCTCGCTGATTCGTTATACCAATTGCTGCGATATCGGAAAGTGATAAATTCTTTTTACTGATGGCTTCGCTAGCGACCCCCATTTGAGTACTCCAAATTTCCATGGCGTCGTGTTCCACCCAGCCCGGTTGCGGAAAATGTTGCGTAAATTCTTTTTGAGCAATTCCTTGAATTTGACCTTGATGATCGAATAAAATGGCACGACTGCTCGTAGTACCTTGGTCAAAGGATAAGATGAATTTTGACATTACAATCGTTTAATAGATTGTAATATAAAAAAAGTATGGCAGAAAAAAACAACTCGTATCTATCTTCTATTTTTCAACCAGTTCTCCGGATCCAAGAATGATCCTTTGTCATTACTAATCATAAATAACAAAGCACCTTCGCCGTCTAAATTAATGCCAGATCGGCCCAATAAGGTTCCTCCTTTTACTTCCTGACCGACTGCCACATTAATACTACTTAAATGCGTATAGGTGGAGAAATATTTACCATGTTGTACGAATACGGTTAAGTCGCCATTAATATCTCCTGTGTATTTGACAATACCATTGGCAATGCTTTTCACCGAAGTACCTTTAGGAACAGCCAATTCAATGCCATCACTTTTACGATTCAATTTGGTACCTGGTATATTCTCCACACCAAAGTGTACAAATACATTTCCACGATCCACTGGCCAAGGCAGGCCACCTTTATTATTTTCAATTGATATAGATGCTTCTCTCCCTTCTTCGGTAGTTTCTAAGGCCGAATAAGGACGATTGTCGGTTGTACTAGTTAATCCACCTTCAACACCTCCCACTTTATTTCCATTTTTTGAACTCCCCTTCGCATTAGATTTAACAGGTGCAGGCGGGGGTTCGTTTTTCGCTTTAGCAGCAGCTGCAGCAGCGTCATTCGCCGCTTTTAATTTAGCCAAACGCTCTTTTTCCTTTCTTTCTGCCTCCATGGTTTCGCGCTTAATAATCGTCAACAACGCGGACTGCATTTTTCTTCTTTGCGCTTCTTTTTGCTTTAACTGCGCAGTTACTTCCTGCTCTTTACTCTTTAATTGCGTAATAATTTTATCTTGTTCTTTACGATCATCTACCAATACTTTTAATTGATCGTTTTGCACATTCAATGTTTTTAGACGATCCTTTTTATTAGAACCTAACTGACCAATTTTTACATTTAAATCTTTTTGAGACATATCAATCGCACGAGCTTGCGCTTCTCTGGTTTGTCGGTAACTCTTTAAATAAGTAATACGCTTTACAGCATCGTTAAAACTATTCGCCGAAAATAAAAAGCTTAAATACTCATAGCCACTTCGGCTTTTATAAGCAAACACAATACTCTTTTCGTACTTTGACTTTAAGGTATCTAAATCCTTGTTTAATTTTTGAACATCCTGCTGATTCGCAGCAATAGCATCATCAATAATCTTAACCTGCTTGGCAATACTATTTACCAAGGCCTCTCTTTTAGCAATTTTATTTTTTATAACAGCCAATTGAGCCAGTGTACTTTTTTTATTCTTTTTGGTTTGATCCAACATCTGATTCAACTCTTCTATTTCTTTACGAATAGACTGTGTTTGCTTTTGCAAATCCTCTCTTGACAAATTTTCCTGTGCATCTACACGCAAAAAAACAATGCTAAGTAAAATTAATAGTATGGTAGCCCTCTTTATCATATGTTGTTTTGTTTCCTAAAAATCTAACGTCGCTTTCCTGGTTTAGGAATTGCAAAGGTATATTTTAAAGGTTCGTTAAATGTATATTCTTTTACTTCCATGTGAATCTCCAAGCGAGACTGTGCTGCAATGGCAATATCCCTATTTAATGGGAATTGATTTTGCAATGCTGGAACATGATCGGTATAAGTAATGTCACAAGTACGATGTTGATTAATGTCAATGTCGTCTAGTTTTAGATGCAACACTTTTGCATTGTCTTCACTGATACTTATTAAATTCTTAAATAATTTACCCGCCAATCCAACTTGTAATTTATTATTATTCATTTTATACCCTACTATTTGAGCTTCTTCCATGAAAATAGGGTTTCCGACAATTAAATCTTCCAACATGGAATAGGTAAATGGAATTTTAAGCGCTTCTTGAATGTAGGATAATGGACGACGTTCCACTTTTTTGTTTAATGGGAATACCAAAACAACACTGTCCTTGGTAATAAGTGTTTTTAATCCAATAACACCCATTGCACCCCTTACTGTAATATAAATGCTCTTGCCTTTTTCGATACTAATATTAGCGATATAAACATCCGATTTATTGACAGTTTCGTAGTTTACTTTAACACGGGCATTCATGGTGTTAAAGTCTAGTTTCGTGGTAGCAATTTTATTAACGATGCCTGAAACAATGGCCCCAGAATCAACTTTTGTAATTGCTGAAATAACTTGGTATTGAACCGTATCTTTTTTTGATAACGCATCCTGAATTACTTGCACTTTGCGCGAGGAATAGCAGGATGCCAATAATACAATACTTGCCAATAAAAAAAGTTTCGACTTGTTCATTCTATTATTGTTTTCCTGTGTGCCCAAAACCACCAGCACCTCTTTCGGTATGATCTAAATTTTGCACCAATTCCCAATTTGCTTTTTCTACTTTTTGAAATACCATTTGCGCAATTCTATCTCCGTCATGAATGGTCTGATGCTCATTCGATAAATTAATAAGGATTACTTTAATTTCCCCTCTATAATCAGCATCAATAGTACCAGGCGTATTTAAACAAGTAATACCTTGTTTGATGGCTAAACCACTTCGAGGGCGAATTTGAACTTCCCAATTTTCAGGAATGGACATAAACAAACCCGTAGGGACCAATACCCTTTCCATTGGTTGTATGGTAATAGGATTTGCTATAAATGCACGAATATCCATACCCGAGGAACCTGCCGTTGCATAGGAAGGCAATGGATGATGGCTATTATTCACAATTTGAACGGGTGTTGACATGGTCAACAAAAATAGGCAAAAACGGGGAGCTATTAAAAATAAAAGATACTACCAAAACGAAGTGTGTTGGAAAGTGGATTTTTTGTAATTCCACCGCCAGAAGGTACTAAGTAACTGATATTGAATTTAGACTGTTGATACTGAAAGCTAGTACCTAAGGTAAAATATTGCATATTCCCCAAGCTCTTATTATTGTCGATAAAATAACCCCCTCTTAAATAGAATCGGCTAATATAACTATACTCTACCCCTACCGATGCTTTTAAGGACTCAGAAAATGGCATGCCATATTTACTTGAAAAGGAATTAAAATAACTATTCACAACCGATTGTGTGAAATAATGATTCACTGCTTCAGGATCGGTATTGTCCGGACTTGCTGGCACCATTAATCTATTCACATCTACACCAAATTCTACTGAATTATCCGCATCAATTTTATTTAAGTACCCTAATCCGAATCCAATATTTGCTGGGATGTAATATTTGTTTTTACTCTCGTTTGAATAACTAATTTTTCCACCCAAATTTGATAATAACAAGCCTGCATGTAAGCCATGCAAATCGGCATTTTGCTTATAAAATAAAGCAATATCCCCTGCAACAGTATTACCTGCTTTGTAATTAATTGCACTTGCGCCAAACGAACCCTGCACTAATTTTGAATGAATATACCTTAATGTTGCACCAATACTTAAATTGTCATTTAATAGTAAAGTATATCCAAAGTCATAACTGAATTCAGAAGGTCTTTGCGAAGGCAAAGTGGTCCCACCCGATTCGTCGGTAAAATCAATATTTCCTAAACTAAAAAAACGCAATGAAGTATTGATAGAACTTTGTTCATTTAATTTTTTATAATAACCTGCACTAGCTAAATAAACATCACTCAATCCAAGGTCTTTTAACCATGGGGTATAATTAATCAAAAAACCCTGAGGCTCTTTTAAATAGGGAATTTTTGCAGTGTTGCCAAACAAATCATTTGCTTCTGGTGACATACCTAAGGACAGGTTTCCCATTCCACCAGAACGTGCGTCGGGTGAAATTGTCATAAATGGTACAGCCGTACTTTGTAATTTCAAAGAAGTAGTCTGTGCATTTGTTTTTGAATGAACAAAAAACAAGCAAAGCAATAATGAAATATATTTTAACTTGTTTAAATGCATAATACCTTGATTTAGTTTAGATGTTAAAGATAGTTAAAGCAGCCCTATATTTTACAATTTGATAAAAGTATTCGCTAGTCGGGATATTTTCGTTCCGCTATTTACGGTAATCCGATAATAATAAACTCCTTTTTGTAAATCAGTTCCCGAAGCGGTAATACCATCCCAATCTATATTAATTCTGGTATTGTTATTTATAAATTTATTACTACTTATATAAAGCACTTGCCCAGTTAAGTCCATGATTTCCAATTGTGTTTGAATTTCTTTACCTAGTTGATTGGTTTCAAAGCTAAACCTGGTTTGACTTATAACAGGATTCGGAAAATTAGTTGCATTTTTTAGCAACGGGTTTTGGACCGATGGGACTTCAAAAAACAAACTATCGGTGGTACTATTCCCCAATAGGTCCCAGGCCTTAATAACAAGACGATGTTTACCCTCGGCCATGGGTGGCAATGCATACACAATGCGCCCAGATTTATACGTATCGATATCTGCAACAAAATAATTGTTAAGCATAATGGGAACAGGCTGCCCATCCATCCATATCGATAAATCATGCCCCAACGAATTGCCTGAAGTTTGAATGCCCGAACTATCTTTTAAAGAAATATATAAAATAGAATTGGGTCCAGCCCAGCTACCCTGTTTAAATAAAGCATCATTTAAATAAGCATTGATTGTTGGACCAGCTGTATCGGTGGAGTTTACAACCCCATTTGCTTTTACATATATAGAATCAATAATTTGGATAGCGGTATTCAAATTACTTGTTGCAACAAAAGAAAGTCTTAATGGACTATTCATATTAGAAACCTGCGCAGGTAAAATAAAATCAATACTAAATGTTCCATTTACAACCGTTGCTTTTCCCTTGAATAATATATTTTCTTGCAAAGCAATAGGCACCGACATGCTAGTAGATTGATTGGCAAGTGTTTTTTTGAATTTTACTGCATCGTATACGATTAACTCCATGACACCATTAAAGTCCTTGATGGGTATTAACCCTTGTTGCACTAAACCCTCCATTTTATATTTATTCCCCGACAATAAAGTATCATGTCCAATAAATGGTTTACTATTAATTTTCTGAATTGCTATTTTATAGTTCGGTGACAATAATTGCATTGCTGGATCACCCAATAAACTAAATTTTAAAGTATTGATATGGTCTCCGCCTTCGGCCCAGTTAATCATTTTTGCCTTTTGCAAAGCCGCTCCAATACTAGCATAAAGTCCTGTGGAATCGGGGACAAGTAATTGCTGAATAAATAAGTCATTGATTTGTTTATTACTATAAGCAAATACCAATCTGTTGGCAGCCACTAATCCAATTACACCTTTTCCGTTTTTCATTAAGGCATCGTATGCAATAGGGCTTAACCCGGGCTGATCATAAGGTGCGAAATTACAGGATGCAGTGACCATTAAAGGGAGCTTGTTTTTATTATCCCAGGTATCAAATTGTGCTTGAGCAATCACAGCTTCCTCCGACAACCGTAAATAATTACCATGCCCTGTATAATTGATAATTAATGTTCCGTCTTGAACACTTTGTTGTATTGCATTAAATGCCAAAGGATAGGTATTCCCAGCACTTGAACCAACAGCAGGATATAGATCTAAATAAATTTTTTGTTGATCCCATTTAGGCGCATTGGACTGTAAATGCTGTATGATTTCCTCCGCATCTTGAAGGTGTAAATTATAATCTCCGTCGTCGGCAACCCATGTTAACTTATTTTCCCAATTGCCTCCTACCGTATTCGTTTGATAATAAATAAACTTTTGAATGGTAGAGTCTGCCTCGGCCACTGTTCGCGCTGGAATGCGCCCTACTGCTAAAGAAAGTTGTTTTATAGCACTTGAATAATTAATGTCATCGTAATCATTTAAAGTAGCAAAAAAATCATCTGTGCTATAACTCTGTAAGATTGAATTTGAATTCTCACTTTCATAAACAGGTAGTTCAAAATCGACATTTAATTTTCTGCTATTAAAATTGCCGGTACCGATTAGCAACAAATATTTAGGCATTGTCCAGCTATTCAATTTTGCTTTATTAAAAAGAAATTTCACATAATTCCTTATGGCAATAGCCGAGGCTTGCCCTCCTGAAAAATCGTTGTACAACTCACTAGCATCCGCTACAACTGCATTTCTTGCAAAAACTGTTTTTTGAAAAGATTGGTATTTTTTGGCTGCATTTAAATAAGCAGGCGCTGCGACAATAATATA
>CANGMV010000062.1 GCA_947454745.1 Bacteroidota bacterium
ACGATCAATACATTCCATATCAAAGCGAGGATCCATTGTGATTAGCTTCCTTACGGGATTTGTGTTGAATGTTACCAGTATTAATGCACAAACAACTGCAGGTAATGCAGTATATAATTTTTTAGAACTGCCATATAGTGCCAAAGCAACTGCATTGGGTGGATTGAATATAAGTTCAATGGGATCAGATCTAGGATTGGCAATGTACAATCCTTCCCTGCTAATGCCTAGTATGGACAATCAACTACATGTTAGTGTAAAGCCATTTTATGCAGGTATCCAACAATATGATGTAAGTGGTGTAAAGGAATGGGAGCGAAAAAAAATTACTTGGGGCTGGGGAATTCATTTTATGGATTATGGCAATATACCTATCACTGATTTAGCAGGTAATGAATTAGGCTCGATGCATCCAAATGATTATGCTGTTCAGGTTTCAGCAGCTAGTAATTATATTGAACATTTTAGAATTGGTGGTACCCTAAAATGGATACATTCTAATTATGGAATGTATCAATCTACTGGCATGGCAATGGATATTGCATTAAAATATTTAGCAGCTTCCAACCTTTCGCAAGCAAGTATCTTGGTGAAAAATATGGGGACTCAAATTAAAAGTACTGGAAGTAAACAGGAGCTTCCATTTAATGTTATACTAGGGTGGTCTAAAAAATTAGCTTCAGCACCTATTCAGTTTTCCGTAACGGCCGATAGGTTATCGGTTTGGAATAATTTGTATTACGATGCGAATTTTTCGTTAGCTCAAGGTGAATCTGTACCAGGTCATTTGCAAAATCTTTTTAATCACTTAATTATAGCATCCGAAGTATATATTGGCAATCAGGTTGATATTGATCTTGGTTATAATTTTATGAGACGTTATGATTTAAATGTACAAAATCAAGTGAATGGGATGAATGGAATGAGTACAGGAGTTGGGATGAGGTTTACTAATATGCATATTCAATATGGTACAGCATTTTTCCAACGCAACATGTATCATCATTTCTCCTTGACATATCAATTTAAAAAATAATCCCCTCATTACTGAAGGGATCAAATTTGCTTACTATCTTTTATCTAATTCTTTTTTGGCGGGAATAAAGCTTTTGGCTTTTGCGCTTCCTTATTTGGCTTTGTGTCATTCTTTTTTGGTGCTTCTTTTACAGGAACAGCAGGTTTTGTAGTTGTCGGAATGGTATAGTCTGATTCTGCGGATACATCCTCCGATTTTTCCATTGACAAAATAGATTTATCCATTGCAATCGTATCTTTCGAAACAAAGTTCACATTAAAGTCTGCTGCTAAGCTTGAAGGTCTTTCGAAGTTGGCATTTTGGTCCAAATTACAGGCAGGGTCATTAGAAACTTTTTCCATAAAGTATGCCCAGATAGGTAAGGATGCATGCGCACCTTGTCCAAAATAATTATCTGAGAAACGAATGTACCTGTCGTCGCAACCCACCCATGCACCCGCTAAAATTTGAGGGGTGTAACCCATAAACCAAAGGTCACTGTTGTCATTGGTAGTTCCTGTTTTACCAGCAATTGATTGTGCTTTTACATCATAGGAATACATGCTTCGGCCAGTACCTTTGCTTATTACCCCTTGCATCATACTTACTACAGAGTAGGCAGTTACTTCGTCAATTATTTTTCTTCTTTGTGGTGAGAAGCTCTCTAATACATTGCCGTTTTTATCCTCGATACGATTAATGAAAAAAGGCTGAGCATTGTAACCACTACCAGGGAACATAGTATAAGCTTGAACCATTTCGAACAATGAAATTTCACATGATCCTAATGCAATAGATGGATAGGGTTGTATAGGAGCTTGAACATTGCATTTTTTTAAGTAGTCAACTAATTCTTTAGCGGCTTCATTCCCTTTGCCATTAATTTGTTTCATGATATAGGCCGATGCACAGTTGCGAGACTCCGCCAATGCTTGTGCCATTGGAATGGACAATCCAGTACAAGATTTAGGGGTATTTGGTACCATGCCATAACCATCAAACATTTGTTGTTGATCCTGAACGATGGTGTTAGGTGTAAATCCAGCCTTTTCAATTGCTAATGAATACAACAATGGTTTCATAGTACTGCCCACCTGACGTCTCGTATTAATATTTACGTGGTCATATTTAAAGGTTTTAAAATCAACACCACCTACCCAAGCCTTCACTTCTCCTGTAAATGGATCAACGGCTAGGAAGCCAGTTTGTAATATTTGCTTGTGGTACTTTAAGGAATCCAAAGGAGTCATTACCGTATCAATAAAGCGATTTTTATTCCAAGCAAATACACGCATAGGTACCTCTTGGTTAAATGTTTTTCTTGCATCTTCGTCACTTACATCTTCCTTCTTTAAATTTCTCCAACGGTCGGTTTGTTTAACAGCTAATTCCAATTGGTTGCTAAACTCTTTCCATATTTCTCCTGACTTAATTTTTGGTTGCTGACTAAACTCTTTTTGTAAATAAGCCATATGCCTTGCAACAGCTTCTTCGGCGTATAACTGCATTCGAGGGTTGATGGTGGTATAAATTTTTAAACCATCCTTATATAAATTGTAGGCATCTCCATTGTTCTTTTTATGTTCCTTGCACCATTTTTTCATGAATTCACCAAGGTTCATTCTGAAATAGGGGCCTAGACCATTGTTCTCATCTAATTTTTTAAAGTTGGTGACAACAGGTAATTGCTTTAATTGTTCAGCTTGGTCATTCGTAATATATTTTTGACCAGCCATTCTGTTTAATACAAGGTTACGTCTTTCTAAAGCCAACTTAGGATTACGGTTAGGGTTATACTTAGTTGGGGCATTTATCATTCCGATTAACAAGGCAGCTTCCTCAACACTAATGCGATCGGGTTCTTTTTGGAAAAAACTTCTCGATGCATTGCTCACTCCAAATAGATTTTCACTAAAGGGCACCGTGTTCAAATAGAGTGTAATAATCTCTTGTTTAGTAAAATTTCGTTCAAGTTTAATGGCGATGATACTCTCTTTAATTTTCTGGATCAAACGTAAAAGTTTATTTTTTGTACTCCAGTTGTCGGTAAATAAATTCTTAGCGGTCTGCATGGTAATGGTGGAAGCTCCTCCTTGGCTACCTAAAAAGGCAACTGCACGTAATAAACCTTCACCATCTACACCATAGTGGTCATAAAATCTTTTATCCTCGGTTGCTACTAACGCCTGGATTAAATAGGGGCTAATGTCACGGTATTTTACACTGATCCTGTCTTCTAAATAATATTTGCCCATAGGTGTTCCATCTTGTGCATAAACCTGACTAGCTAGGGATGCCGTGGGGTTTTCGATGTCATTTAAATCGGGCATGTCTCCAATCCAACCCCAGTTTAACATGAGTAGGAATAAGATAAATATACCCATCGAAATAAAATAATATTTCCAAAAAAGGCGTACCCAATTTTTAGGTTTTTTAGTTTCTTGATTCACAGTGGTCCTATTAAGGTTTATAAATTTTGTTCAACATAAATTCCTTGTACAACAACAAATCCTCTTGAGATTTAATTAAGAGGATATTCGACTTCCCAATAATATATGTATCATATTGCTTATCTGAAACAAATGAAATGAGTTCATTTTTTAGTCTTGGCTTTATACGGTTCAAATATTGAGCAGACTTTTGAATGTTTTCAAATGGTCCAATCCAAACAATATAGATGTCTTTTTCAAATTGAATAAAAGTTGAGTTCAACTTTAGATTATTGAATTCGTCGTTATTTACATTGGTAAAAGCAGTTTGCATTTCTTTTACAAACATCGGCTTGACACCCTTAGTGACAAAAGCCAAATATTGAGGCTCGGTGCTGTCAAGTACAAACTCAATCCTAGGATTTGCTTCAGGCATTGCTTTTGGCAGATTTGCATTTACGATGTTATTGTTATTTTTTAGGGTAGTGGGTGTATTTAATTTAGAAGTATCATTTTTTGCATTGTTTTGCGCAATGATCGTATTGTTTACTTTAGGAGTAGGGGTTTCTAAAATTTCAGCTGGTGTAAATTGTTCTTTTATAATTTGTAATCCAGCTAAATAATCTTCTGTGCCTTTCCTGTTTTTAATTTCTACAATAATATTTTTCGCTTTCTCTTTAATGATATCATTTTTGTTCATGCCTATTATAGAGTCCAATAAGACAAGTGCTTGGCTGTCTTGTTTTTGTTGAGCGTACATTTTTATTTTCAGAAATTGAAATGGTATATTCCATTTAGTTTTTCTGATATCTGCATTGATTCTTTTCGCCAATTGGTCTAATTTATCCCAATTGCCAATTTGACTTAAAAAATAGGCTTCCTTGTATTCGTTTACAATTTCACGATCTTTATTTTTCTTTAGCGCTTCTTCTGCTTTTTTGCTTGCATAAATGCCATTTGGGAATCTGCTGTTTACAATAGCTATAATTCGATTCGATTTTTCAGTTTCTCCGTCATGTAAATATTGACTTGCCATGTCGAGTAATGCACGTTCTGTTATCACTGAATCAATATTTTTTTCAATAATTTTTTGATAGATAGGCTTCGCCTTTTCAAAATCATTCAGTTTTAATAGAAAGGTTTGCGCTGTTGTTAACGCGGCAGTATTCCAATTTTTTTGAGCAACCGATAGTGCTGTTAAATCTGAAATTAATTTATATGATATACTGTCTTTAGGGCCACTCGCTTTTTTGACACTTGTACTAGTGTCTTTTGTAAAGCTTACCATATTCGAATTAATAGGCTTGGCAGTTGCATTGGCTATATTATTGCTCGTCTTTCTACGCCATTGATCGACATTGGGGCGCTCTCCCCATTTTTGTATAAAGCTTTGTTTGCCTTGTGAGATAGTGGCGGCATTGTCGAAGTAAAAACTGGATGCAATGGATGAGCCATTGAAATTATTTATAGTACTGTTGGAGGGAATATCAGGGATACTATTAATGGAATACTTGCTTGGCTTTTCTGCAAACAAATTTATTAAATGCTGAGATTCAATCTGAAGTCGCTTTGACCATGCGTTTGCAGTAGGGACTTGTAGCTCTTTTGCTAATTGATAAATGTACATCAAACTATCTTCCTTTTGATAATTGATGGTTTGCTCGTTAATTGTATTGATCCATTTTTTTCTTAAAACAATTTGTTCAAATTGTGGGTTTGTTTTTAATACCCCATTTAAACTATCATATGCAATTTTTGCAATACCATAATTGTCATATTCATAATTGATGTTGCCAAGAAGTTCAAAAGCTTTTTGCTTTTGCGGCAAGTTGGATTTATTGTTCTTAATGGCAGTTACTAGCCATTCATTGGCTTTTTGTATAGACTTATTTTGAATCGCTAATTTTGCCATCTCAAAATAAATAATATCTATATAGGGCTTATATTTTTCTCTTCTTGTCATGCGCTCCAACTCGGATGCCAAGGATTCCCATGGGTTGTTTGCATTTTTTGATTCAATCCGAATCATGTTGATTTTAGCATAAACGCCGATGATCGGGTTTGGAGAAAACTCATTCGCTTTTTTGTACCATTTATAGGCATTGTTTGTATTGTCTACTTTTTGCCAAAGTTGTGCGATTAAAAAATACCATCTACTTTTTGCTAGGTCATCTTCGGCGTTGGGAAGTGCAGCTTCTAAATACTTGGCTGCATTTTCATAGGATTCCATTAAGTAATATCCATAAGCCAATTGTTCATTTAAAAAGGGGTGCAACCTTTTTGGGAATAATGCATCTGCTTTTAATAGTTGAAGCAAACTGATGCCTTCGTTAATAGCATTGGTCTCAAAATAATTTCGAGCCTGCCAAATCATACTTTCATTACGCACATTTATATTCTCCCAAGCACGATTGTTTTCCTTGGTGGCTATACTAAACTGTCCATTGGTTTTACGAAGATTGCTTCCAATAGGTAAATCCATTCCATTGTCTTTTTCGTCAAAGGAATAATTTATAAATTGTAAGATGCTTGCAGAGGTATCAAAATTGCGATGAAAAAGGTATGATTTTGCTAAAAGTAAATATGCGTCATCTACCCAGTTGCTTCTTAAATCATGTAATACTATATTAGCATTACAACGATAGATGATTGAATCGATACTACTCTTTGAAGTTGTGGCTAGGTCGTAGTCGTAAAAACTAAGTAAGGTACTATAGTCTTCTTGGTACAGGCTTCTTGCTTTTTGTATTATTTCTTTTAATTCTTCTTCGGCATTAAATAGATAATTGAATTGAGAAACCGTATTTTGATAGGCTCTTCTCCCTAAAGTATATTTTGTTTTTAATAATCTTTCATAGGGAAGTGGGCGTTCCTCTTCCGCTGGTGTAAATTTAGAAACAGTGTTATTTAATTCGCTGTTTGCTTTTTGCTTTACATCATTGGCTTTGTTTAATATATCCCCTTTTACTTTTTTTTGCGCTGAGTCCAAAACACTATTTATTTTTTTAACGAGTTTGTTTTGGTTTAAGTCAAGTGTTTTTTTTGTTGTATCCTGGGTAAATGCATGAAAAGGGAGTAGGGCAATGATCATGATTGCCAACAGTCCTTTTTTACTGTATTGTGCGGGATTTTTCTTAGGGTACATAAATAGGTTCAAAATGCCCTTAAAAATACAATTAATCCTTATTATTTTGTCAAAAATTGCATTCCCATCG
>CANGMV010000063.1 GCA_947454745.1 Bacteroidota bacterium
CATTGTTGAGCGCTACTTAACTATTAATGGAACGAATGCAGAAAAAATAAATCAACTTGCTATTTTATTAGGCGAAAATGAAAATGGGAAAAAAGGAATTGAAGAATTGAATTATGTTTTGTCGTATCACAATGCTACCGGCATGGACAAATATTTAGTGGCAGATTTTACTTTAGCAAGAGGATTAAATTATTATACTGGATTGATATTTGAAGTAAAAGCAATGGATGCGCAAATGGGCAGCATCGGCGGTGGTGGCCGATATAACGACTTAACAAGCTTGTTTGGTGTTCCCAATATTCCAGGTGTAGGTATTAGCTTTGGTGTAGATAGAATTTATGATGTACTAGAGGAAAAAAATCTTTTCCCTGCAAGTATCGACCAATCCACGCAGGTATTATTTTTTAATTTAGGAGAAGAGGAAGCAAAAGTTGCATACCAACAAATGATGTTGTTGAGAGCAAAAAAAATTGCTTGTGAAATGTACCCTGAGAAGAGTAAATTCGACAAGCAATTTAAATATGCTGAGAAAAAAGGAATTTCAAACGTAGTGATTATTGGAACAGATGAAGTTGCTAAAAAAGAATGTAGTATTAAAAATCTACTTTCCGGAAAACAATCAAATGTATCCTTTAATGATTTGCCTGATTTTCAGTTTTAATTTGAGTTCAGTTAGTTTTCAACTTTCTCAGTAAACACCTGCATTTGGAATTCTTCCTTCGTACCTGCAATAGAAGTCGCTGCTTCTTTTTTGCCTACTAATTCCATTCCTTGAACTGCAATAGAAACAGATTCAACTGTTTTATCTGACGCTCTTTTGAAAATCACCAAAGCATCATAAGCAGCTAAATAAAATGTGTCTACGCCTTTCTTTTCAAGTGCAGTTGATCCCATTGCAGAATTTACTACTAATGAAGAATCTTCGGCAGTCATTGTTACTTCGGTAACTGGACTTCCTGCAGCAAATACATATTTGCCTACATACTCTTTAAATGGACTTGTTTGAGCGTTTGCGGCAGTCATAATGCCTAGCATCACTACCACCATCATCATCATTTTTTTCATTGGAACAATTGGTTTTTATAAAAATGAATTTAGGCCCATTTTTTGGGTCCGCAAAAAGAAATAAATGGATCCAAATCCGATCAAGTATCTTTGCATTATGGAGAAGACTAGACCGAATATAAGACACGTGGAAGTGTCTGAAATTGAACGCTTTATAGCGAATGTGGGCGAAAGACCATTTAGAGTAAAACAAATTGTAGAATGGTTATGGCAAAAGCACGCCCATAGCTTCGACGAAATGACCGATTTAAGCAAAGACCTCAGAAAGCAATTGGTGGAACATTTCACTTTCCCAGCTTTACAAATAAATGCCACTCAACAAAGTGAGGACGGAACTTTAAAAACCCGTTTCCGCACTTTTGACGACCATATGATTGAAGGAGTGTTAATTCCGACCAGCGAACGCAAAACTGCATGCGTATCCTCACAAGTAGGATGTAGCTTAAGTTGTAAATTTTGTGCAACAGGCACCATGGACCGTAAACGAAATTTGAATTTTGACGAGATCTATGACCAAGTTGTTTACATCAACCAACAAAGTGAAGCTGCCCACGAAAAGCACTTGAGTAATATCGTGTTTATGGGAATGGGTGAACCCTTAATGAACTATCATAATGTGCTAAAAGCAATTGAAAAAATAACATCCCCCGACGGATTGGGCATGAGTCCAAAAAGAATCACGGTTTCAACAGCTGGCTTGGTAAAACAAATTAGACAATTGGGAGATGATGGTGTTAAGTTTAAATTAGCTGTTTCATTGCATGCCCCTAACGACAAAAAACGCAACGAGGTAATGCCAATCAATGAAAGTAATAATATAAAATCATTGATTGACGCATTAAATTATTTCTACAAAAAAACGGGTACTGAAATTTCATTCGAATATATTTTATTCAAAGATTTTAATGACTCTGAAAAAGATGCCGAAGAATTGACAAAAATTTACCGACAAGTACCTGCCGATTTAATCAATGTGATTGAATACAATGCAGTAGATCATTTTGGCTTTGACAAACCCGATGAGGATGGCTTTGAGCGATTCGTAGAATTATTACAAAAAAATAGAGTCAACGTAAGAGTTAGACGCAGTAGAGGTAAGGACATTGACGCAGCTTGTGGCCAATTGGCTAATAAAGCTTAATGCGACGATATAATATAATTAAATAGGTACATGAAGAACAAAAGATCAGACAACTTTGACAAATTTGCCAACAAGAAAAAAGGCAGTGCTGTTAAAGAAGAATATAGACAAGAAAAGAAAAAAGCAAAAGCCGATTCAAGAGCTGCAGGCGAAGCTGCACGTCAAAGGAAAAAAGACATTGCTAGAGGTATTGCAGTAGAACCTGTTGGAAACAACAAAAAAGGTGGCTATGCTAAAAAAGACTATGTAACTGGTCCTCCAAAATATTCCATTCCATTAAGAGCAAAATCTGCGCCCAAAAAAGCAGTAGATGATACGCCTGCAAAATATGGCGAAATTAAAAGAGGCGCAGGTGTAGGATCTCCACGATTAGCAGCTTCAAAAAGAACGCCTGCATCAATGGATAAGGCCGATGCAAAAAGAACAGCAAGTATTGGCAAAGTAAATGCAAGCGATGATATGCCGCACGAACAAATGCCTTTAAATAAATACATTGCGCACGCAGGTACCTGTGGGCGTCGTGAAGCAGCCGAGTTGGTAAAGAGCGGACATGTTACTGTAAATGGAGATACTGTATTAGAACCTGGTTATAAAGTGCAATACAAAGATGTTGTAAGATTAAAAGGCAAAGTGTTACAATTACAAGTAACCCCTGTTTATATACTTTTAAACAAACCAAAGGATTATATCTGTACTGCTAACGACCCTGAAGGAAGAAAAACAGTATTGGATATCATTAAAAATGCGACCACTCAAAGAATGTTCCCTGTAGGACGTTTGGACCGAAATACAACAGGTGTTTTGATTTTAACCAACGACGGTGATTTAGCACAAAAATTAACGCATCCATCTTACGAGATAAAAAAAATATACGAAGTTACTTTGGATAAACCAGTGACCAAGGCCGACATGGAAGCCATTGCAGCAGGAGTTGAATTAGAGGATGGCTTTATTGCAGCCGATGCAGTGAGTTATGTTGGTAAAGAGAGAGATGTGATTGGCATTGAAATTCATAGTGGTCGAAATAGAATTGTAAGAAGAATATTTGAACACTTAGGATATGATGTAAGGCATTTGGACAGAGTGATGTTTGCCAACCTAACAAAGAAGAATGTAGATCGCGGTAAATGGAGATTCTTGAGTGAAAAAGAAGTACGTCTACTTAAATTTTTGAACAAATCATTTACACGTAAAGCGACTAAATAATTTACCATTGGGTTGTAGCCCTAAAATTGACCATTAACTGATTCGAGGATGTTAGATATACTATTTGAAGACGAGGATATGATTGTAGTTAATAAGCCTGCTGGTTTATTGAGTATCCCCGATCGTTTTGGAAAAGACCCTTCGGTTAAATCTTTATTACAAGAAAAATTCGGCGCCATTTTCACAGTACATCGACTGGATCAGCAAACGAGTGGCTTAATTATTTTTGCAAAAAATGCAGAAGCGCATAAACAGCTGAGTGAATTGTTTGAAGGCCGAAGCATCATTAAAAAATATTTCGGCTTAGTAAATGGACGTCCTCCTCAAGAGGGTGTTATTGAAGAATGCATGATGGAACATCCGATTCGAAAAGGTTATATGATGATTCATGCAAAAGGAAAAGAATCTAAAACCTCCTATGAAGTTGTTACTTATTATAAACAGTACGCATGGGTGAGCTTTCAAATTTACACAGGGCGTACCCATCAAATTAGAGTACACGCAAAACATATTGGTCATCCTATTGTTTCAGATGATTTATATGGCGATGGAGAAAAATTGAAACTATCTAGTATTAAAAAGAAAAATTTTAAACTAGCTAAGGTAGCCGAAGAAGAACGACCACTCATGGGAAGACAAGCATTACATGCGGCTAGTGTTCAGTTTGAGTATAAAGGAAAGGAGCTCCTTTTGGAAGCCCCTTTACCTAAAGATTTAACTGCTACTTTAAAGCAGTTGGAAAAATGGAACGCAATAAATACTAATTAATATTTAGGGCTTAATCAATTTTCTATTACAATTTAGACTTGTATACCACACCGTCTTTCATTACAAAATTTACTTTACCCATCACTTCAATATTTTTGATAGGGTCTCCGTCTACTGCAATAATATCGGCTAATTTATTTTTTTCAATGCTACCTAAAATAGCTTGCGTTCCCATTAAGTCGGCAGCATTCCAAGTAGCTGCTTGAATGGCTTCAATCGCAGGCATCCCTGCTTCGGTCATATACACAAACTCTTTCCAGTTTTTGCCATGCGCATAAACACCAGCATCTGTTCCAAATGCAATTTTCACGCCCGCTTTGTACGCTTTAGCAAAAGTGTTTTGAATACGAGGTCCAATTTCTGCTGCTTTTTTAGCCACCATTGGAGGATAATATCCAGGAATTTTTGAAGAGTCTGCAGCCGACTTCCCAGCAATAATCGTAGGCACTAAATATGTGCCGTATTGTTTCATTAATGGGAAAATAGATTCATCCATCATCGTACCATGTTCAATAGAACTAACACCGCCAACAACCGCTCTGCGCATGGCTTCCACACCATGACAGTGTGCAGCAACTTTAAAGCCATAATCTTTTGCAGCAGCTACAATTGCCTTTACTTCTTCTTCAGTAAACTGAGGGTTCTCTCCACTAGCAGCCATACTTAATACACCACCACTTGCCGTAATTTTAATCACATCACTACCCTCTTTATATCTTTGTCTTACTGCTTTGTAAGCATCTTCTGGTCCGTTAATCACACCTTCCTTAGGACCTGGGTCACCCATAATATCTTTTCTATAATTATTTGTAGGGTCCGCATGACCACCTGTGGTGGCAATTGATTTACCAGCAGTATAAATTCTTGGTCCAATAATTTGACCTTTTTGTACTGCCTTACGCATTGCAATATTTACACCTGAGCCCCCTAAATCACGAACCGATGTGAATCCAGATAGTAAACTTACTTCTGCAAAATGTAATGAACCAAAAGCAACCTCTGCTTCATTTTGCGTAAAGCCTTCTAAATATCTTGTAGGACTGGTTTCGTGTTCTAAGTGCACGTGCATGTCCATTAAGCCAGGCATTACTGTACTCGATTTTAAATCAATGGTTTTATCATTGGCACCCGCCTTTGCATAGCCATCTAAAATATCAACAATTTTGTTGCCTTCAATCACAACTGTTTTTTGTTTTAATACTTGCGGTTGCTTTACATCAATTAACTGACCACAATGCAAATAAGTTTTTTGTGCAAACAATGACATTGCACTTAATCCCAACACCAAAGTGAATAATAAACGACGCATATATTTAATGTTTAGAAATTAAATATACAAAAAAATCCCCTCCAAAAAGGAAGGGATCCATTTGTCAGGCCCTGACTCGAATCTACAGTGACACACTGTGCTTAGAAACGTCCAAGGCCTATATTTTCATAATTGAACACTTGATCAATTTAAATAGCTCCTTATTTATTAGGTTGTGGCGTATAGCGTAAATAAGGCTTTACGATATTCAAACCTTTAGGGAATTTTACTAAAGCATCTTCTGTTTTTACTGCAGGCACCACAATGACATCTTCGCCTTCCACCCAATTGGCTGGTGTGGCTACGCTATAATTTGCAGTTAATTGTAAGGAGTCAATAACGCGTAATACCTCCACGAAATTTCTACCTGTTGAAGCAGGATAAGTAATTGTTAATTTTACTTTCTTATCCGGTCCTATGATAAATAAAGAACGCACAGTAAATGTTTCAGAAGCATTTGGATGAATCATGTCATATGCATTCGCTACTGCACGATCCTCATCGGCAATAATTGGGAAACCAACATGTACATGCTGTGTTTCATCAATATCTTTAATCCAACTTTTATGACTTTCTACACCATCCACACTTAATGCCAATACTTTTACATTGCGCTTAGCAAATTCTTCTTGCAATGCAGCAGTACGTCCTAATTCGGTGGTACATACAGGGGTGAAGTCGGCTGGATGTGAAAATAAAATACCCCAACTATCTCCTAAATATTCATGAAAACGAATGTCACCAATGCTCGTTTTTGCTTTAAAGTCGGGAGCAATATCCCCTAATCTTAAACTCATAATGCTTAATTTATACAATTATTAAATATTCATCCACTACTTAAGAAACAAAGATATTAAAATCCTACTATTTTAGTAGACTTATATACAATTATTTTAAAAATCTTTATAAACGATTGTTAATGCCTGTACTAGAGACCGTAAAATGTGGTTTGGAATTGCTTGAACTTAAGCTGGCGTTTCAGCATACAAGTCCAATAAGCCGTCAGGAAGCTCCACTTGAACAATTTTTTTAGCATGATTTACTCCTTTTAAACTTTCTTCATGCAGCGGAATATATGCCTCTTGATTATTGTAGTTAATTGTGACCATTAATTGATGTGGTTGTTCAATTACTTCCTGAATCACACCAATGTTTTTTCCGCCC
>CANGMV010000064.1 GCA_947454745.1 Bacteroidota bacterium
ATAGCAGCATTGTATTTTTGGATGCAAGTAGAATTTATCGCAGCCATACAAATTGTTGTGTACGTTGGAGGTATTGTAGTACTTATCATTTTCTCTATTTTCTTAACACAGCACTCAGGAAAAGAAATGAATAGCCCTGCATTGAGTAAAAAAATATTTTCAGCACTGGCTGCCTTGTTCGGTACTGCATTTGTACACAATTTAATTGTACACTATGAAGGTTTCGCATTTAATAGTGCAAAGCCTTTTAACCCAAATGTTGCAGAGATTGGCACGCAAATGTTAAGTACCACATCACACGGCTTTATCCTTCCATTCGAGGTTGTGAGCATGTTATTATTAGCTGCCATGGTAGGCTGTATTGTAATTGCCATGCGTCCAACCACAAATTCAACCAACTTAATTAATAAGGACTAATATGCAAGAGATACCCTTATCCCAAATACTATTTGTAAGTACTTTCCTGTTTTTCATAGGCATGTATGGCTTATTTACCCGTCGTAATTTAATAACAATGTTAATGTCGATTGAATTGATGTTAAACAGCGTGAACATCAACTTTGTGGCATTCAATAAATATTTGTTTCCTGATAATTTAGACGGCCTATTCTTTACTTTATTTATTATCACTATTGCAGCTGCCGAAGCCGCTGTAGCCATTGCTATTATTATTAATTTATATCGTAGTCATCATTCAATTGATGTTGAAGATGCAACTGAAATGAAATACTAAGACCCTAACCATTTTATATTATGTCAAATTACCTTTATATACTTTGGATTCCCTTATTACCCCTTGCCACATTTGTGATTTTGGGTTTATTTGGACGTAAATACTTATCTGGTATCGCGGGACTATTGGGTACAGCGAGTTTATTAACTTCAACTATCCTTTCTTTTGTAGTAGCCAAGCAATACTTTTTTGTAGACGGAAAAGTAAATGGTGTCTTTCAAAAAATAGTCGCTTTAAAATACACATGGCTGGAATTTTCACCCAATGTATCAATCGACTTAGGCATTATTGTAGATCCCATATCCGTAATGATGCTAGTGGTAGTAACCTCGGTTTCTTTAATGGTGCATGTATTTAGTTTGGGTTATATGAAAGGTGAAGAACGTTTTGCAACCTACTATGCCTTTCTTTCATTATTTACTTTCTCCATGTTAGGATTGGTTTTATCTGCTAATATTTTCCAGGTATATATGTTCTGGGAATTAGTAGGTGTTTCAAGTTTCTTATTAATCAGTTATTACTTTAACAAGCCATCGGCAGTTGCAGCTAGTAAAAAAGCGTTTATCGTAACGCGTTTTGCTGACCTTGGTTTTTTAATTGGTATTTTAATATTGGGTTACTACGGAGGCACATTGGATATTGGATTGTTAATTGAAAGATTCACTTCAGTTCACTCAACACAATTCCTTTCCATTACATCGGCAAGTTTCTTAGGTGCCAGTATGTTAACATGGGGCTTAACCTTGGTGTTTATGGGGGGCGCAGGTAAATCAGCCATGTTCCCATTGCACATTTGGTTACCCGATGCCATGGAAGGTCCTACTCCAGTGTCTGCTTTAATTCACGCTGCAACCATGGTGGTGGCAGGTGTATATTTAGTAGCGCGAATGTTCCCCGTATTTTCAATGGACGAAACTGCTTTAAACATTATTACTTATGTGGGCGCTGCATCGGCATTATTTGCTGCTGTAATTGCTTGTACACAAACCGATATTAAACGTGTGTTGGCCTATTCCACTATGTCGCAAATTGGCTACATGATGTTTGCATTGGGTATTTCAAAAAATGGGGGCGAGAATGGATTAGGTTATATGGCTTCCATGTTCCATTTATTCACACATGCCTTCTTTAAAAGTTTATTGTTCTTAGGTGCAGGTTCGGTGATTCATATGGTGCATAGCAATGAAATGAAAGATATGGGTGGATTAAGAAAATTAATGCCAATTACACATATTGCTTTTTTGATTGCTTGTTTAGCCATTGCAGGCATCCCCCCATTTGCCGGATTCTTTAGTAAGGAAGAAATTTTAACGGCTGCCTTCCAAGAAAATAAAATCATTTACGGCATTGCATTATTTACCGCTGCTTTAACTAGCTTTTATATGTTCCGTTTGTATTTTAATATATTCTGGAGTAAGGAAGCAACTGTTGCAGCGCATGCACATGATGCGCAGGGACATGATCATGGCGAAGGCCCATGGGTAATGAAACTGCCATTAATTATTTTAGCAGCTTGTGCAGTGGGTGTGGGATTTGTACCATTTTCACAATTGGTAACCTCCGATGGTGCTGCTTTAGATACACATATTGATGTTGTGTTTTCCATTGCGCCGGTTGTGTTATCGGTATTGGCCATATTATTAGCAGCAAGTTTTTATAAAAAACAAAACGGCAAGTCCGATAAAGTGGCAAACGCTTTTGGTGGTTTTTATACGGCAGCAACTAAAAAGTTTTATATAGATGAAGTGTATATTTTCATCACTAAAAAAATAATTTTCCCATTCATTGGTCAACCCATTGCTTGGGCAGATAGAAATATTGTAGATGGCTTTATGTTATTAGTAGCTAAAACCACCGCAAAGATCGCTGAATTAATTAAAGGACTACAATCTGGAAAGGTTCAAAACTACGCACTCTACTTTTTTGGAGGCGTGGCAGCACTTTCTATTTTGTTTATCTATATCTGGAAATAATTATAAACTAAGCGCAGGATATGAACTTAACATTATTAATATTATTACCCTTACTTACTGCAGTACTTATACTGTTAGCGAAGGGTTTGCAACAAATTAGAGTCATTGGCTTAACCGGTGCCATTGCACAGTTAGGACTAGCAGGATGGTTTTTAAAATCATTCCTTGCTGAGCGAACTTCGGGCAACAATGCAGCACACTTATTTGAATCCAACCAAACCTGGTTCAAAGCACTAAACATCAATTATCATATTGGCATTGATGGTATTTCTTTGGCCATGATATTATTAACTTCGGTCATTGTAGTAGCAGGAATTTTAGTTTCTTGGACTATGGACAAATTAAGTAAGGAATACTTTTTCTTATTGGTATTGTTAAGCATGGGCGCTTATGGTTTCTTTATTTCCTTAGATTTATTCACCTTATTCTTTTTCTTAGAAGTTGCAGTGATCCCTAAATTCTTATTAATTGGTATTTGGGGAAGTGGTGACAAAACTAAAAGTGCAATGAAATTGGCTTTAATGTTGATGGCAGGTTCGGCATTAGTGATGGTAGGTTTATTTGGCATTTACTACAACACACATACTTTCGACATAGTGCAAATTACTGCACAAGGCATTCCTGTGGGTGTTCAAAAATTCTTCTTCCCATTTGCATTTGTAGGCTTTGGTATTTTCGCAGCCTTATTCCCTTTTCATACTTGGGTGCCAGATGGTCACGCTTCTGCACCCACTGCAGCAAGTATGTTCTTAGCTGGTATCTCCATGAAATTGGGTGGATACGGTTGTTTACGTATTGCGGCTTTAATGCCCGATGCAGCACATGCATATGCTTGGATAATTATATTGCTCGCAACCATTGCTATTATTTATGGTGCTTTTGCAACCATGATGCAAACCGATTTAAAATACATTAATGCCTACTCTAGTATTAGTCACTGCGGATTTGTGATTTTAGGGATTGGCATGTTGAATAAAACTTCTATAAATGGCGCTGTGATTCAAATGGTATCACACGGTTTAATGACTGCCCTTTTCTTCGCTGCCATTGGTATGATATATAGTCGTACACATACTAGGATGGTTGCACAATTAGGAGGCTTGTTAAAAGCAATGCCTTTTATTAGTACCGTATTTGTAATCGCGGGTTTATGTTCATTAGGATTACCCGGCTTTAGTGGATTTGTTGCAGAAATGACTGTGTTTATGGGATCCTGGCAAAATCCTGAAGGTGCTTATCGTTTAGCAACCGTATTATCAGGAGCCTCCATTGTAGTAACTGCAGTATATATATTACGTGCAACCGGACGTGCCATTATGGGACCTATTAGCAATGAGCATGCCTTATTAGCAGATTCTACTTGGAATGAAAAATTAGCCGCTGTGCTTTTAATAGTCGGTATCTTAATTATTGGACTTGCTCCATTTTTAATTAACCATTTAATTATGCCAAGCACTGATGCAATTATGTTACAAATGGGCAAAGTAAATCTTTATAAATAATTAGAATCTTAGAACGATGATGTACAATATATTAATACAGTTGAGACAGGAATTAGTACTTACGGTACTCATATTCTTATTGCTCTTTATTAAATTAGGAAAGGATCGAAGCAATGAAAGTATTTTAAACTTCATTAATGCAGCGCTTTTTATTAATTTAGGAGCAGGTTTTTGTTGTCACGAAACGGGCGAACTATTTAATGGCATGTTTAATACCAATGCCTTGATTGTATTTGAAAAAAATCTATTGAACTTGGCTGTATTACTTATTTCCATGCAATCCTACGCTTGGTTAAAAAACAGCAAACACCTCATTGAGTTTTACTTACTCATTCTTACCTCTTTATTAGGTATGTTCTTTATGATTTCGAGTGGCAATTTATTAATGTTCTACTTAGGCTTAGAAATGTCTACTATTCCATTGGCAGCAGCAGCTAATTTTGATTTAACAAAACGTAAATCATCCGAAGCAGCAATGAAATTGATTTTATCATCTGCTTTTTCTTCAGCCATATTATTAATGGGCATTTCTTTCTTATACGGCACAACTGGTACTTTAACTTTTTCTATTCTTACTGCACATTTAAATGGCAATCCATTACAATTGTTCGCATTTATATTATTAATTTCTGGATTCGCCTTTAAGATTTCTGCTGTGCCTTTTCATTTATGGACAGCGGATGTATATGAAGGTTCCCCAGTAGCTGTAACTTCATTTTTAGCGGTTATTTCAAAAGGAGCGGTATTGTTTACTATGGTGAATTTATTATACAAAGTATTCACTCCAATTGCGAGCACTTGGTACTTAGTTTTAGTGGTATTAGCTGCTGCTACTATTTTGATTGGTAATTTATTTGCAATACGTCAGGATAACTTTAAACGCTTCTTGGCCTTTTCATCTATCGCACAAGTAGGTTTTATATTAATTGGCATTTCAGGAAGCAGTCAAATTGGTTCTGCTTCATTGATCTACTTTATTTTAATTTATATTTTCTCCAACCTAGCAGCATTTGGTGTTGTATCAGTAGTAAGTGCTTTAACAGGTAAAGAAAATATTTCCGACTTTAAAGGTTTTTATAAAACCAACCCCATGTTGTCATGGGTATTAACCATTGCTTTATTCTCTTTAGCTGGCGTGCCGCCTACCGCAGGATTCTTTGGTAAATTATTCTTAATGATGGCTGGAGCTGCTAAAGGAAATTATGGATTAATCACATTTGCAGCATTAAATATGGTGATTTCATTTTACTATTATTTAAGAGTCGTAAAAGCAATTTTCATGGAGGAGCATGCAACACCAATCGAAAAATTACAAGTACCGACAGTATCAAAATTGGCGATGTATATATGTGTTGTTGGTATGATTGTTACTGGACTAGCAAGTGTAGTGTATGATTATATTTATTCAATAAGTATTGGTTTATAAGTATTAAAAAGATAAGGACTTTAAATAAATTTTATGGCAATTAATAAGAATCACGAGTTTGAAGATTTAGATAATATCAAATGTTCTATTGTTGAAAAGAACGTTTCAAGTGACCGAGTACAATTTTTAAAAGCGCTTTTGACCTTTAATAAATACGAAGTAGTGGTGGTAGCAAGTCCTGCACCTAAAGCAGCATCTACTCCAGCACCGGCCCCTATTGCCGAAGGCGAAGTTACTCCAATAGCAACTCCAGCTAATGAACCTGTTGCACCTAGTACATTTACAGTGGGTGTAACCGACTTAAGATTCAACCCCACCAATGCTGTATTTGGCCGATCCTTACATACTCCCGATGGCCATGTAGTTACCTTGGCCTATTGGAACCAAGAGGATGCTGTTTCCGACGATACAGTACCTTACTTTGAGCACACAAAGTAAGTAAGTAGCAAAAAAACTTTATTTATTGATTGATTTTAAATCCAACAAAGCATTTTTAATGGCTTCGGGATTGGTCATGTCTTTTTTATAGTAAGGCAATTCAAATTCGTACACCGATGGTGCATCTAATAAAGTGGGGTCTTCGTTTTTACTACGTTGAAAATAATTTCTTTTTTCAACTTCTTTCGTAAAATCAATTACAAGCAAACCCAATTCTGATTTTGAATAGTCGCTTAACTTACCCTTGATTTTTATTTCATTAATACTTGCAGGATCAAATTCAATGGATTCACCGTGTTCCGATCTAACCATTGTACTTGCATTTACATCATATTTTTGAGTGGTTAAATTCAGGTAAAGCTCAATCTTATTATTACTATTCATTGAAACCCGAGCTTCATTTATATAAGATCGCTCTGTATATAAATCTTCCCCTAAATAATAGTTATAGTGAATGGTTTTATTTTTTATTTGTTTTAATCGATCTTG
>CANGMV010000065.1 GCA_947454745.1 Bacteroidota bacterium
CTTAAAAATCAATCGAACAGTTTACCCATTCAGGATCAAATCCACTATTGTATTTTCGGTAAAAGTTTAAAGCTGGTTCATTCCAATCCAAGGCTTGCCAGTTCATACCCTTAAAGTTTTTAGCTTTTGCTTCTTCAATAAGTGCATCAAACAAAAGGCTGCCTATTTTATGTCCTCGCATATTTTCTGCGACTACTAAATCCTCTAAATACATTCTTTGTCCCTTCCAGGTTGAGTAGCGAATATAATACAAAGCCATGCCTTCTACCTTACCATCTACTTCAGCTACTAATGCCCACCATACTGGTTTATCTCCGAATCCACTTTCTACAAAATGTTCAAAGCTTACCACAACTTGTTCAGGAGCCTTTTCATAAACTGCTAGTTCATGAATTAGTTCCATTATACGAGTGCAATCTTCTGTTTTTGCTTGGCGAATTTTGATGTCCATGGAAAGTATATTAATGTGTTTCAGTTTTTGTTATGCTTGTGCTTTTGCCAATGCTTGTGCTAAATCGGCTTCTAAGTCTTCGATATTTTCAATACCTACACTCATACGAATCAAACCGTCCGTAATGCCGTATTTTTCTCTTTCTGTTTTAGGAATACTCATATGCGTCATGCTAGCAGGATGCGATACTAAAGTGTCTACCGTGCCCAAGGATACGGCTCTGGTGCATATCTCAACAGCATTAATAAATTTCTTACCTGCTTCAATGCCGCCTTTTAATTCAAAACTAATTAAAGGTGCATGTTGCTTCATTTGCTTTTTAGCAATTTCATGGTGCGGATGTGTTGCAAGGCCTGTGTAATTTACATGCGCAATGGCTGGATGGTTCACTAAATAATTAGCAACCTTCGCTGCATTGCTACAATGTTTTTCCATTCTTAATTCCAATGTCTTCATGCCTTGAATTAATAAGTAAGCATCAAATGCATTGCTATTGCCTCCTAATAATACATGCCATTTCCAAACCTTAGTATGCATTAATTCTAAATCTTTTCCTAATAATACTCCATGTAATGCACTGCCATGTCCGTTTAAAAATTTTGTAGCTGAATGAAATACAAAATCAGCGCCTAATGCAAAAGGTTGTTGCAAATAAGGTGTTGCCACTGTATTGTCCACTGAAACTTTTATGCCATGTGCTTTTGCAATTTTACAAACAGCTGCTATGTCCACACATTGTAAAGTGGGATTAGCAGGAGTTTCTAAATGTATAAGTTTGGTAGTTGGATTTGCTTTAATGGTCTCAGTCAACAATGCTTCATTGTGAATGTCAATCAATATGATCTTAACACCTGCTTCTTGTAAAACTTTTTGCATTAACTCTTGTGAGCCTCCATACAATGAATAGTGTGATATTAAAGTATCGCCTGCACTCAGGTTACTAAAAAATAAAGTAGTCATTGCAGCTTGTCCACTTGCGTGTAACAATGCTTTCACTTGTAAAGGTTCGCCTTGCTCATTCTTTAGTCCATGCGCTTCCAATGCTTCGATTGTTTTTTCGGCAGCAGTAAAAGTGGGGTTGCCCCAGCGCGAATACAATCTTGTTTTATCATCTCCTTTAAATCGATCCATGCCTTCTTCGGCCGAACCAAATGTAAATGTAGAAGTTGCATAAATAGGAGTGGTATGGGAATAGTTGTCGTTCTCATGACTAGCAGTATGTAATGTTACTGTACTTATGCCTTTAAATGTTTTCTTTCCCATAACTTCTATTTATTTATATGTAATGTAGTTTATTATTTTAGTATGCCCACTTCACCCAAGCAGCACCCCATGTGAATCCACCACCGAATGCAGCTAATATTAAATTATCGCCTTTCTTAAGTTGTGACTCCCATTCCCATAAACAAAGTGGGATTGTTGCGGCAGTAGTGTTGCCATATTTTTGAATATTGATCATTACTTTTTCCTTTGGAATGCCTGCGCGGTTTGCAGTAGCGTCAATAATTCTTAGGTTCGCTTGGTGTGGCACTAACCAAGTAATATCGTCACCGGTTAAATGATGCTTTTCCAATAAATCGGCTGTGACATCGGCCATTCCTTTTACTGCAAATTTAAATACAGGCTGACCGTCCTGGAATGCATAATGTTCTTTTGCCATAACGGTTTCGACAGTTGCTGGTTTTAAACTTCCACCTGCTTTAATATGTAAGTAATCACGACCACTTCCATCGCTTTTTAATATGGCGTCCTGGAATCCATTTTCATCCACACTTGGTTCTAATAAAACGGCACCAGCTCCATCACCAAAAATGATACAGGTAGCACGATCGGTATAGTCAATAATTGAACTCATCTTATCTACACCAACAACAATTACTTTTTTATAACGACCTCCTTCAATAAAACTTGCTCCAGTATTTAGGGCGAATAAAAATCCACTACATGCTGCGCCGAGGTCAAAGCCAAATGCATTTTTGGCACCTAACTTATCTCCGATTATATTGGCAGTGGCAGGGAATATCATATCCGGTGTTACAGTTGCACAAATAATGCAATCAATCTCCATTGGATCCAAGTTCTTTTTACGTAATATTTCCTCAATGGCTTTAACTGCCATGTCTGAGCTGGCTTTTCCTGGTTCTCTTAAAATGCGTCTTTCGGAAATTCCAGTTCTGGTACGGATCCATTCATCGTTGGTATCCACCATTTTTTCAAGGTCAAAATTGGTCAATTTGGTCTCTGGAACATACCCTCCAACCGAGGTAATTGCAGCTTTTACTGTTTGTGGCATAGCTTGTTTATTAATTTGGCTTACAAATATCCAATTTTTTGGCTAAGAATAGCGCCAAAAGGCCATTTTTCATGTCTTATACGTTAATTTTGATGTTAATATGATCGCATTTTTAAGAGGCAATTTTGTGCAAGTAACCCCGGCCAAACTGATAGTGGACGTGGGAGGAGTTGGCTATGAAGTAAATATTAGCTTACATACCTATGAAGCCATTTCTAAAAAAGAAAATGGGCAATTACATACCTATTTACATATTACTGAAAATTCGCAAGTGCTATTCGGTTTTCATGAATTGCAGGAGAAGGAATTATTCTTGCATTTAATTAGCGTTTCAGGGGTAGGAGCCTCTACTGCTAGAATGATGTTATCGGGTATGCAACCCGACGAAATTATTAGAGCGATTGTGCAAGGTGATGCAAGACAATTGGAAGCTATTAAAGGTATTGGTAAAAAATCGGCTGAGCGATTGGTACTTGAATTAAAGGATAAGCTCTCAAAAATAAGTATGAACAACAATCCACTGGGTGGTTTTGCTGTTGCACAAGTAAACCCTCATCAGGATGCGATTCAAGCATTGATTGCATTGGGCATACAAAAAGCAGTTGCTGAAAAAGCGGTAGATAAAACCATTAAATTGGAAGGTGCCGACTTGAGTTTAGAAACATTAATTAAAGCAGCGCTTAAGAATTGTTAATTACCAATCCTATTCCTTTGAAATTAGTTAAAGCCATTTTATTCAGCAGTTTGTTTCTCCTTCACATGGGACAAATAAGCGCGCAGGTAAAAATAGCGGACACTGTAAAAAATAAAAGTAAGGATACGGTTCACTATGCCATTAAAGATCGTCGTGGTGATTTTTTATCACAGCCCAGTAATAATCCGTTTGATTTAAGAGATACCAGTTTTATAAAAAGAAACGTCGAGTATGATCCTTTAACGAAACAATATTTTATTAGAGAATTTGTAAATGGCAAACTAGTAAAGTTGCCTGCTACTTTAAGCTTTGATGAGTTTTGGAAATTAAAATCAGATAAAGACGAAAAATCTTATTTCTCTCAGCGTGCAAATTCCTTAGGGGTGTTGAATCGTAAAATGGCACGCCCAAAAGCAAAAGTGTACAATAGTTATTTTGACAGATTGTTTGGTAAGACAGGCTCGGATTTGAAATTGGATTTTAAACCTGTTGGAGAAATAAATATCAAAGCAGGGTATCAGGGGCAAACGGTTATGAATCCAACCTTGCCGGAACGTGCAAGAAAAAATGGCGGATTCGATTTTGACGCGAGTACCAATTTTAGTATGAATGCCAGTATTGGCGATAAGTTAAAATTCCCCGTAAATTTTAATACCTTATCTAATTTAGGTTTTGACAATCAGATCAAATTAAATTACAAAGGGAAGAAAGATGAGATTATAAAAAGTATCGAAGTGGGAAATATTAATTATGCTTCAAGAAGTACTTTGATTCCAAGTACACAGAATTTATTTGGTATTAAAACTCAACTACAATTCGGAAGATTATTTATTACAGCAGCGATTGCGAATCAAAAGTCGCAGCGACAATCTATGAATTTGCAAGGTGGTGCTACTACACAAAAATTTCAGAAACGTTTAAGCGACTACGAAGAAAACAGACACTTTTTATTAGCGCAATATTTTAGAAATAATTATAATAAGGCAATGGCTTCTTTGCCCTTGGTAAATTCACAGGCGCAAATTAAAAGAATCGAAGTATGGGTTACCAATCGTAATGGGCAAACAACCAACGCGCGCGATGTGGTTGGATTAGCCGATATAGGGGAGCCTCAGCCACATAATAATAGATGGCAGGGTTCTGCAAATCCTTATCCCGACAATAGTGCCAATAGTTTATATAGTACTTTAAACAATAATCCTAGTTCAAGAAACCCTTCAGGAATTGCATCTATTTTATCATCCGAAGGCATGCGTTCCTCCGAGGACTATGAGCGCACGTTTGCAAGAAAGTTAACAGAGAACGAATATTTTTTCAATCCACAAGTTGGCTTTTTGTCTTTAAACATTCCATTGCAAGCCGACGAAGTGTTGGGCGTGGCTTTTCAATATACTTACAATGGTAAAGTTTTTCAGGTGGGAGAGTTCTCCGATAATATTGCTTTGAATCCAAGTAATGGTGTGCAACAAATCATGTTCTTGAAATTATTAAAAGCAACTACACAAAGAACCGATTTGCCGATATGGGATTTAATGATGAAGAACGTTTATTCTTTGGATTTATTTGGATCTATTCAGCAACAAGATTTTCAGTTGAACGTTTTATATGATGCGCCGAGTGCTGGGTTAAAAAGATATTTACCAGTTACTAATGCTGCAGTAGATGGACAGTCACTCATTAAAATATTGCAGTTGGATCGTTTAAACAATCATAACGATCCTCAACCCGATGGTATGTTTGACTATGTGGAAGGCTATACAGTACTTTCAAAAATGGGTAGGATTGTGTTTCCATTGTTAGAGCCATTTGGTGCAGATTTAAAAAACATCGCATTCAAAGGATTAGATAGCACCGTTGCAAATAAATATACTTTCCCGCAATTGTATCGAAATATTAAGTCGGAGGCACAAACATTTACCAACTTGGATCGTTTTGTTATGGAAGGTCAGGTGAAAGGAAGTAGCGGTGGTGCTGAAATTAGTTTAAATGCTTTTAACGTGCCACCTGGTTCGGTGAGTGTTCGAGCTGGTGGACAAATTTTGAAAGAAGGCGTGGACTATATTGTGGATTATGGCTCAGGAACGGTGCGTATTATTAATCCAGGAATTTTGAGTTCTAATATTCCAGTGAATGTATCCTTTGAAAATAATTTAGGATTCGGTTTTCAAGAAAGAGGATTTAGAGCTTTGCGTTTGGATTATATGGCTAGTAAGAATTTTAATCTTGGTTTTTCTACTCAACGATTAAGTGAGCGCCCTTTCTTTACAAAAACAAATTTTGGTTCAGATCCTATTAAAAATGCGATGTATGGATTTGATTTTAATTATAAAGCCGAAGTGCCAAGTGTTACAAGGGCTTTAAATAAATTACCATTTTACAAAACAAAAGCTAAATCTTATTTAACCGCATATGGGGAAGCTGCTTATTTACAACCAGGGCATGCGCAACAAATTGGTAAAGGGGGTAGCGGCGTTGTTTATTTAGATGACTTCGAAGCAACACGTACCGATATTGATTTGCGTTTTCCATTTACGGCATGGGCTTTAGCTTCTACACCTATGGATCGTTTTAAGGAAGGAAATTTGTCCGATAATTTAGACTACAATAAAAATAGAGCAAGACTTTCCTGGTATACCATTGAGCCTACCTTGCAAGATCGCAATAGTCCTAATAATCCATTAAGTGCCAATGCTTCATTGTTAAGTGATCCAAGGGTAAGACAGGTATTTACGAATGAGTTGTTTCCTAACAAAACAACAAATATTACCGATGTGCAATTGCCAACATTCGACTTAACCTATTATCCAAAGGATCGAGGACCGTATAACTATAATTACAAGGACTTAGATGGCACAGGTAAGTTTAAAAATCCTACCGATAAATGGGGTGGTATTATGCGCGCTTTGGATCAAACCGATTTTGAAACAAGTATTATTGAGTATGTTGAATTTTGGGTACAAGATCCATTTATAAAATCACCTGCTAGCAAAGGTAAATTGGTTTTAAACTTAGGTAATGTAAGTGAAGATATATTAAGAGATGGACGTCGTTTTTATGAAAATGGAATGCCAACGCCTACCATTCCTGCACA
>CANGMV010000066.1 GCA_947454745.1 Bacteroidota bacterium
TGGAGCAGTTTTTAACATTGGGAGCAAAAGTGGCTACTTGTGGCCGTAATGCCGATAAATTAGCTGTTTTAGTAAGCGAAAACCCAGGCCAGTCGCTATTCACAATGCAAGTAGACGTGGCGAATGAGGGGCAGTGCACTGCGTTTATACAAGCTGTTCAAGAAAAGTGGGGTGGTGTGGATGTGCTCATTAATAATGCAGGAATTTCCATGCGTGCATTGGTGAGTGAAGTATCGATTGAGACTTTGAAAAATGTAATGGATATAAATTTTTGGGGCACTGTGTATACTACAAAAGCCGCTTTGCCTGCGGTTATAAAAGCAAATGGAGTCATTGTGGGCGTTTCTAGTATTGCAGGTTATAGAGGTTTGCCTGGGCGAAGTGGGTATTCAGCTTCTAAATATGCGTTGAATGGTTGGTTGGAAGCCCTAAGAACGGAACTATTTGGTTCGGGTACGCATGTAATGTGGGTTTGCCCTGGTTTTACAAGTTCTAATATTCGCAATGCGGCTTTGAATAAAGATGCAAAAGCGCAGGGTGAATCTCCGATGGATGAAGGTGCTATGATGAGCTCCGAGGAATGTGCGCATCATATCATTGAAGCCATCGCGAAACGTGAGCGTACATTGGTTTTGACCTTTACAGGAAAGCGCACCGTTTTTATGAATAAATTCTTCCCTGCATGGGCCGATAAATTGGTGCATCATTTCTTTTTTAAGAATGGGAAATTGGTAAAATAAATACACAATTTATTCGTTACTAATAGGATATGCCTGTTATAACATTAACATCTGATATTGGCCAAGAAGATTTTATTATTGGTGCTGTAAAAGGCCAAATTTTGTCCATTATTCCAGGCTGTTCCATCGCCGATATTACGCATCAACTTTCTAGTAAAAATTACTTACAAGGCGCTTATATTTTCAACAATGCCGCTAAACATTATCCATCGGGTACGGTGCATATTGTAATGGTGAACTTTTTCCAATATCCACAGGAGCATGTATTGTTCGCTCATTATAACGGTCATTTATTTGTGGTCCCCGACAATGGTTTTTTAACCATGATGTTAGGTTTGAAGCCAAAAGATATTGTGAAGATTGATATTAAAGGTGCCCATACTTTTGTGCAAATCACGGAGCGGATTGTGGAGTCGGTGGCTTACTTTTTTGCCTCTGGAAATTTAGCAGATGCGGGGGAACCAGCCTCGGAGATTTTAGAAATTTATCCTACACAACCTAAGTTTGACGCCAATTGGATGGAAGGCCAAATTATATTTATCGACCAGTTTGAGAATGTAGTGGTGAATATTAGGCAGGATGAATTTGAATCCCATGCCAAGGGCAGGCCATTTAAAATTGTCTTTACCCGCAATGAGACGATCGAGTCGTTGAGCCGAAATTATGGGGCTGTGCCTATCTCCGACAAGCTTGCTTGGTTTAATTCGGCGGGTTATTTGGAGATTTCGGTACGAGGAGGCAATATGGCTGGGCTTTTTGGCCTCAGCAAATACGATGAAAATCAAATGAATAAGCAGCGCCCTAACGACAATAAATGGTTTTTCCAGATGGTCCGCGTTTTCTTTGAATAGTCCTTTTTTTGGGGTATTTTTGTCCCCTCATTCAATTACTCAAAAACACACACAAAATGGCATACGACGTTATCGTAATAGGTAGTGGTCCTGGTGGTTATCCTGCGGCTATCCGAGCTTCTCAATTAGGTTTAAAAGTAGCAATCGTAGAAAAGGAAAGTTTAGGTGGGGTTTGTTTAAACTGGGGATGTATCCCAACAAAAGCTTTATTAAAAAGTGCTCAGGTTTATGAGTACTTAAAACATAGTGCCGATTATGGTGTGACTGCTACAGGGGTTGCACATGATTTCGGAAAAGTAATTTCTCGTAGCCGTGGCGTTGCCGATAAAATGAGCAAGGGCGTTCAATTCTTAATGAAGAAAAATAAGATTGACGTGATCATGGGTTATGGTAAAGTATTGTCAAGAGGGAAAGTGGAAGTTAAAGCTGCTGACGGATCAACTCAAGTGGTGGATACAAAATACATTGCCATTGCAACAGGTGGTCGTAGTAGAGAATTGCCAAACTTGCCACAAGACGGTAAAAAAGTAATCGGTTATCGTGAAGCAATGGTATTGACAACTCAACCCAAAAGCATGATCATTGTAGGCAGTGGTGCGATAGGTGTGGAGTTTGCTTATGTGTACAATAGCATGGGAACGAAAGTAACTATCGTTGAATTTTTACCAAGAATTGTTCCAGTTGAGGACGAAGATATTTCTAAAGAATTAGAGAAGCAATATAAGAAACAAGGTATTGATATTATGACCAATGCATCGGTTGAATCAGTGGATACAACAGGTGCTGGTGTGAAAGCAAAAGTGAAGTTGCAAGACGGTTCATTTGTAACATTGGAAGCAGATATCGTATTAAGCGCAGTGGGTGTTGTAGCGAATCTTGAAAATATTGGTTTAGAATCTAACGGCATTAAAACTGAAAAGGGTAGAATTATTGTAGATAAATTCCAACAAACAAGTATCGCTGGTATTTATGCATTAGGTGATTGTTCTCCTGGCCAAGCTTTGGCTCACGTTGCTGCGAAAGAAGGTATTAATGCAGCAGAGCATATGGCATATTTAGAGAAGAAGCACGCACACTTGCCAGAAGCAATTGATTATAACAATGTTCCTGGGTGTACTTATTGCACTCCTGAAATTTCAAGTGTTGGTTTTACCGAGAAAGCCGCTAAGGAAGCTGGATACGAAATTAAAGTAGGTAAGTTCCCATTTGTAGCAAGTGGTAAAGCATCTGCTGCAGGCGCAACAGAAGGTTTTGTAAAAGTAATCTTCGATGCAAAATATGGTGAATTCTTAGGATGTCATATGATTGGAATGAATGTTACCGATATGATTGCTGAAGCAGTTGTGGCGCGTAAATTAGAAACTACAGCGCATGAAATCTTAAATGCAATTCATCCGCATCCAACAATGAGCGAAGGCTTAAAAGAAGCCGTTGCGGCAGCGTATGGTGAAGCAATTGATATCTAACTAGTTTAGGAATATAATTAATGGCTCGTGATTCAAATTATTTTGAGTGCGGGCCATTTTTAATAAAATGTGGAATTGGATTTTAAGAAGTAGATGTGTTGAGATAGATAAGATTTATTAAAAGATTGATTAAAGTAGGAACAGATTATAATGAAGTACGAAAAAGAAATTAACCGCCGCAAAACCTTTGCCATTATCTCTCACCCCGATGCTGGTAAAACCACGTTAACGGAGAAATTGTTATTATTTGGTGGCGCCATTCAAACTGCGGGAGCGGTAAAGAGCAATAAGATCAAAAAGCATGCGACTTCGGATTTCATGGAGATAGAGCGTCAAAGAGGTATTTCGGTGGCTACATCGGTAATGTCATTTGAGTACAAGGGCAATTTGATTAACTTATTGGATACACCTGGTCACAAGGACTTTGCAGAGGACACCTATCGTACTTTAACGGCTGTGGATAGTGTTATTTTAGTAATTGATAGTGTGAATGGTGTTGAGCCTCAAACGCGTCGTTTAATGGAAGTGTGTAGCATGCGTGCCACACCAGTGATTGTGTTTATTAATAAAATGGACCGAGATGGTAAAAACCGATTTGATTTATTAGAAGAAATTGAAGCTGAATTAAAAATATCCTTACACCCCATGACTTGGCCCATTAATAGCGGTAAGGAATTTAAAGGGGTATATAATTTACACGACAAGAGTCTTCGTTTATTTACAGCAAGCACTAAGGCCGATGATGAGGATGTAGTGGCTATTGAGGATTTGTCGAGTCCTGTGTTACAACAAAAAGTGGGCGACCGCGATGCTGATTTATTAAGAGAGGATGTGGAATTGATTGATGGTGTTTACGGGGCTTTGAATCCTACCGATTATTTGGAAGGCAAAATTGCACCTGTGTTTTTTGGATCGGCCGTTAATAATTTTGGAGTACAAGAAATGTTGGATACGTTTATTCAAATTGCACCTACGCCTCGTGATCGTGAAACGAGTGTTCGAAAAGTACAAGCTGGCGAGGACAAGTTCAGTGGATTTATATTTAAGATTCACGCCAACTTGGATCCTAAACACCGCGATCGTATTGCTTTTATGCGTGTATGTAGCGGTAAGTTTGAACGCAATAAATATTACAAGCATGTGCGCCTAGATAAGGATGTTCGCTTTACGAATCCGTATACTTTCTTAGCACGTAGTAAGGATATTGTGGACGATGCGTATCCTGGGGATGTGGTAGGATTGTTTGATACAGGTAATTTTAAAATTGGAGATACCTTAACGGAAGGGGAGAAATTTTATTTTACAGGTATTCCAACCTTCTCACCAGAGATCTTTAAGGAATTGGTGAATAAGGATCCAATGAAAACAAAGCAATTGGAAAAAGGCATTCAACAGTTAACCGACGAAGGAGTAGCACAATTGTTTACCCAATTTGGTGGCAACAAAAAAATTATTGGCTGTGTTGGTGACTTACAATTCGAAGTAATTCAATATCGTTTGTTGCAAGAATATGGTGCCGCTTGTGAGTTCAGAACATTGCCTTTTTATAAAGCTTGTTGGTTGACTTCTGCTGACAAAAACAAGTTGAATGATTTCTTAAGATTCAAACAACAAAATGCTGCCGAGGATAAGGATGGTTCTCCAGTGTATTTGGCACAAAGTGAATGGTTTTTAAATACCGAAATCACCAATAATCCCGAAATTACTTTCCATTTCACAAACGAGGTAAATAAATAGAAGTTACGATAAATAACTAAACGATTCAATTCGTTTTAAAAATATAATATGAAGTCAAAAACTTTAAAGCAGAACAAAGTAAATATCATCACATTAGGTTGTAGTAAAAACCTAGTGGATAGTGAAATGTTAAGTGGTCAATTAGCTGCCAATGATATTGATGTGGTACATGAGAACAAGAAATTGGATCATAATATAGTGGTAGTGAATACCTGTGGTTTTATTGATAAGGCGAAAGAGGAAAGTGTTAATACTATTTTAGATCAGGTGGCTTTGAAGCAAAAGGGTAAATTAGATAAAGTATATGTTACCGGTTGTTTAAGTGAAAGATACCGTGGTGACTTGGCGGCAGAAATTCCCGAAGTGGACGCTTGGTTCGGTACCATGGAATTGCCTTTAATGTTGAATCAATTAAATGCGGATTATAAAGCTGAATTATTAGGAGAGCGTTTATTAAGTACGCCACAACACTATGCGTATTTAAAAATTAGCGAAGGGTGTAACCGTACTTGTGCATTTTGTGCCATTCCTTTAATGCGTGGACAGCATGTAAGTAAAACCATTGAGCAATTAGTAGCCGAAGCAAAAGGCTTGGTAAAGAAAGGAGTGAAGGAAGTGATGCTGATTGCACAAGAATTAACTTATTACGGATTGGATATTTATAAAGAGCGTGCATTGCCTCAATTATTAAATGCGCTCGCCGATGTAGAAGGGTTAGAATGGATAAGATTGCATTATGCCTACCCAAGTAAGTTTCCATTAGAAGTGTTGGATGTGATGCGTGAGCGGGACAATATTTGTAAATACATTGATATTCCATTACAACACGCAAGCAATAATATGTTGAAAGCTATGCGTCGAAATATTACGCGTGAGGAGATGAGTGAATTGATTGCAGAAATTCGCAAGCGTGTCCCTGGCATTGCCATTAGAACTACGTTGATTACAGGATTCCCTGGTGAAACATTGGAAGACGTAGAAGAATTGAAAGCATTTTTACAAGAACATAAATTTGACCGCGTTGGTATATTCACTTATAGTCACGAGGAAAATACAAGTGCGTATGATTTAGTGGACGATGTACCTGCCGAGGAAAAACAACGCCGTGCCGAGGAAATCATGGAGGTACAACAAGAAATTAGTTTGGCCATTAACCAAGCCAAAGAAGGTCAGGTAGTAAGAGTCATTATTGATAAAAAAGAAGCGGGTCGTTGGTTAGGTCGAACTGAATTTGATAGCGTAGAAGTAGACAACGAAGTGGTGATTAATACCACTAAGCGCCTTAAATCGGGGGATATGGTGATGGTTAAAATCACCAAGGCCTACGACTATGATTTAGAGGGAGAGTTGGTATAGTTGGTATACTTCTTTACAACTTTACTTTAGTCTTATGCGATATTGATTTGCGAGTTCGTTTGTTCCGGCGTCTTTGAAAAATAATACACCGCAATCGTACTCAATACAAAATAGCCAATTAATATAGGGGCAATAGCGCTTGAAATGCTATTGGATCCGAACCATGCACCATTTTGTACAATTAGGGTAATACAAACTACATTCTTAACTGTTTCCAAAATCCAAGCGTATTTTCCACGGTCCATAAATTCAGTGAGTGCATATACTTGTAAGAATATAAAGCCTCCATAAATAAATAAATTTGCGATTCCTGATTGCTTAATCATGGCCACATTCGCAAAAAGATAGCTCACTAAAAGCAACATGCAAA
>CANGMV010000067.1 GCA_947454745.1 Bacteroidota bacterium
ACAATCAATTTTTGCATTTAAAAATTCGATTCTACGACTAGGTTTTAAACGAATTTTTTTAGCAAGTTCTAAATTGCCAGTGAATATATAACCCGTCATGCCCTTGCACTTATTCTTCATATAATCACCTATACGTGCATAGGTAGCTTCTAATTCAACTTCCTCTCCTAGTCTTTCCCCGTATTCAGGATTAATTAACAATATAGCTCCCTCTTCAGGTTCAGGCATCTGAGTATCCGCGAAATCACAAACCTGAAAATCAATTAAGTCGGCAACTCCAGCAATAGTAGCATTAATCTTTGCAACTTTAATGGCTTCTTTACTTATATCCGATGCAATAATTACTAAATTAGGCAAATGCCTAACTTGCTCTTCAATAATAGATCTTTCTTTTTCAAAAACATCCTTGTCATATCCAATCAAATGCATGAAAGCATAATTACTTCTTAATAAACCTGGTACACGTTTTGTTGCTATCAAGGCTGCTTCAATTGCCAGGGTGCCCGAACCACACATAGGATTTACAAAGGCGCCAAACTTATTCCACTTGGTTGATAAAATAGTAGCTGCAGCCAATGCTTCTAACATCGGTGCTTTACCTGGCAATTTTCTATAACCATGTCTTGCTAAAGAATCACCCGAAGTATCCAAGAAAATTTCCGCCTCATCATTTTTCCAAAACAAATAAACAACAGCACCCGACAAATCAGAACCTGTAGAAGGTCGCTTACCCGTCACTTCCCGCATACGATCAACTACTGCATCTTTTACACGCAAATTGGCGAATAGATTGGTAGAAATAGTATCATTAAAAACATTACTAATAACAGAAAAATATCCATCGGGCTTAATCATCTTTTCCCAATGTATAGTCACTAAGTTTTTATACAACTCGTCGGGATCATTACAAATAAAAGTCTTAAGTGAATACATCACTTGACTTGCACAACGAAGGTTTAAATTCAAACGAATACAATCATTTACAGTACCTGTTAATTCTACACCAGTTTGAAAAACACGGTCAACGTCAAAACCTAAGGCAATCACTTCGCTTCTTAAAGCTGGAGCTAACCATTTATTACAGGTGATGATAATCTTATTACGGGAGGTAAATACTTGCATAAAACAAACTTAAATTAAATAATACAAAAGGGCTGCAAACAAAAAATCCCCATCTTTCGATGAGGATTAAATTATTCTGTGGGAGCACACGGGCTCGAACCGCGGACCCTCTCGGTGTAAACGAGATGCTCTGAACCAACTGAGCTATGCTCCCTTTTTCCCTTTTGAGGAGTGCAAAAATAAGGGGGAAATTGTAAACTCCCAAATTTTTTTAAATTAATTTAATTGTACAGCAGGAAGCCTGGTAGATTGGCTATCATAAACGAATAATTCTACTATTTCAAAGCTCCAATATTTGCTTAATGGCGACTTTTCGAGGATTTCTTTCACTTCTTGCTTCGAATTGGCATTAATGGTAATCCATGAATTTTGGGTTTCCATACTCACTGCATAGCTGTCAATTATTCCTTTATTAAGTAAATAGTTGATATAGGTACGATGAGGAGGAACCAGGGTCATAAATTCCTCATCCATGTCAAAAGATATGATTGCTTGATACTTTTTCATGATAATCTAAGGTAAGCTAAGAAATACAAACCAAAAAGGGATTTTGTGAATATTACTTTTCTCGTAAATGATAGATGCTAATCAAAACTTACATATCCGATTCTCCCCCCCGCCCCAGCAAAAAAAGCCGCTTTTTTACCTGGCTGACGCTGAACGACATGGAAACTCTGATTAGAAATTAAATTCCAATTTTGTCCTCCATTTTTTGAAAGATCCACCCCAGAAGTTCCGCAAGCCAAAACAAGGTCATTGTTTATGAATTCCACACAAGAACGATACCCGTTCGGGTTTTGATATTTTAAAGCTTGTTGCCATTGCTTTTCCCCATTTAATTTACCTGCTTTTTTAACTAAGCATAACATATTTAATTTACGCAGGGTATCTTTCATAAAATCCCCACCAACAATGATCATCTTATTTTCATCGGGTGAAATAGCAATACTATTGGCTCCGGTTGATTTTGCGCCTTGAATCATTGGAATATCGGTTGGATATCCATTCATCCATAATCGGCTCGACATTCCTCCACTTACCATGAATAAGGCGTCCTTTGTATGTGCCATATTGGTACCACTCGAAGCAAAAAATGCTTCCCCATTATTAACAGTTGCTTTAAAATATTCCATACCAACTTCCTGCCAAGTTGCTCCTTTGTCCTTAGAATGCAATAAAAAAATGGTATTGTCTATCGGATCCCCAACAACCCATCCATTCGCCGTATCTTTAAAATGGATCGCATCTAAAAACATATTGGAATCGATAATTTCTGTTACAATATGCCAATTTTCACCTCCGTCCTGAGTCCTTAAAATAACGGCAGGCGCAGCAACAGCTACGATTAATGCTTCCTTTTCATTCCAAGCATGTATAGCCCTGAAATCGCGGGTTTCATACCCTTTTACCTGACTCCATTCAAAAGTCTCCCCTCCATTCACCGATTTAGCAATACTACCCTTACTCCCACTTGCCCAAATTACTTTGCCAGAAGGAACAGAAAGACCGCGAATGCTAACTCCTTTTTTTTCTGTCAAAATTTTAATAGAAGTTTGCGCAACTATTTGTTGAGAAGCAAATATTAATAAACCGAAGACAATTTTTGAAATACGCATAGATTTTAGATTTTTGCGTTTTAAAGATACGATATGATACCTTATTGGATGAGTAGAACTCAATTAATGTTGGGAGATGAAAAAATGGAACAATTAATGGGCAAAAATGTGCTCGTAATTGGCCTTGGTGGGGTTGGTGCAATTTGCGCTGAAATGATCGTTCGTGCAGGTGTTGGCAAATTGACTATTGTGGATAATGACAAAGTGGACGCTAGTAATATTAATAGACAAATACAAGCTTTGCAATCAACAGTGAATATGCCAAAGGCGCAAGTACTATCTGCAAGATTATTAGATATTAATCCTGAGTTAGATTTGACAGTTTTAGAAATGTATATTAAAGAAGAAATTACTACAAACCTTTTGGAATCTGCCGCTTGGGATTATGTCGTGGATTGTATCGACACCCTTTCTTGTAAAGTATTTTTAATTAAGAAATGTTTAGACATGAAACTGCCCATCGTAAGTTCCATGGGTGCAGGTGGAAAAGTAGATCCTTCACAAATTGTGGTGACAGATATATCAAAAACCTATGTATGTAATTTGGCGAGGTACGTAAGGAAACGATTACAAAGTTTGGGTATTAAAAAAGGACTTAAAGTAGTATTTAGTCCTGAAAAAGCCGATCAAGACAAGATTATTGTAACCGAGAAAGCCTACCCAAAGAAATCACTTATTGGTACCTTAAGTTATATGCCTGCTATGTTTGGTTGTATCGTTGCCAGCGTGGTTATTCGGGATTTAATGGCAAGTGATTGATTTATACCCTAAATTTCTTTGAATTAAGCTTATTTTATCATTATTTTGCAGCTCCAAATGGAAGCTCCTGGTTCGGTAGCTCAGCTGGATAGAGCGTCATCCTTCTAAGATGAGGGTCATTGGTTCGAATCCAATCCGAATCACAAAGCCTGTCACTTTCGTGACAGGCTTTTATCGTTCGAAGCTGTGTCGAAAGCTTGCTTTCGTAAACAGGTGAGAATGATAAAAGCCAACTAAACGCTTCGCGTTTAGTTGAAAGGCTTTGGGTAAGATCCACTTAAGGATCAGCGAACGAAGTGAGCTAATCCTTAAGTGAAAGCTTGCATTATTGTATCTATTTCTTCAACCCATATACCACCACTTGATTGGAAAAAGTGGGTAAATACACATGACCATTGGCAATGGTAGGTGAAGAAAACTTCGCATAATTACCACCACCATCGAGTGTACCTGTTGTATTGCTGTTCCACAATTCTTTAGTCACATCAGTAGCTGAGAAAGCGCGTAAAATTCCTGGTCGTACTCCATGTTCTGCATCATATGGAGGAATTGCATGTGCAATCCAAACAATTGCAGTACTATCAGTTGAGCCATTTGAGGAAACAGAAATCACCCCACCATTTTGTCCAACAGGTCCATTGGTATTATATGTTTTTTGTTGCGTTAAATTTAACAAGCCTCCACTTATTGGAATCTGATGCAGCGGTTCATTTTCGGGCCATACATAAATATATTCACCAGCAGCTGCTTTATAATAACTAGGTTGACAATGCATATTCGCATTCGCATTGTTTAAACTTACAGTTTGATGAATTTTATTAATTCCATCGGTAAATCCACCCATATTATCTTTATCAAGTATATAAAAATTTCCATCCTTGCACCCAGTAAAAAATAAATTAGAATTGGGAATTAAAAATGCACCTAACCCACCATAATCTAAATCGTTGTTTTCTAAATATGGATAATTAAACGGCGTGAAATAACTTGTCACTGATAAGCTGCTCCCATTAATAGCTAATTTTAATGCACTCTCTCCTCTATTCCTTAAGTTAGTAGGATCAGTTCCAACACCCACTGTTCCATTACCCGTTACACAATATAAATTTCCTTGTGCATCAGCTGCCATCCCCATTCCACTTTCCCATATACCGCCATTATAACCATCAGGTGTATTGTTGTAGACAATTTTTTGTTGCAATGATTTTGCGTCATACCCTAAAACCCATCCATGATATGGTCCCCAGTCACAGTGCGAAGAGAAACTAATATAAACCACACCATTTAATAAAGTAAGTGCTTGACGTTGATTTTGTTTTTGTGCATCAAAATTAATCACTCCTGCTCTATTGCCATCTCCTGTTCCATTATAAGATGCCATAATTGTCATGGGGGAACCATTTTGTTCTGATCCATCAATGATGCTTACCGAATGTAATTGTTGAAGATAAGTGCCAGAACCACTAGTCATTCTACTTACAAAATATAACAGTTGCGCAGCAGAATCGATAACTGGTGTACCAACAATGCCCATATTACCGCTAAAATCTAAATAACTACCTCCACAAGCTCCCGTCATATCTGAATTTTTTACTGGCCTATAAAATGTAGTGTTGTAATTTTTAAACCAAATTGCATCTCCGTTTTCTGCATCAAAAGCATAAATAGAATTATTTACTGTTGCGATATAAACTATATTATGATTTACACTTTTAATATTCACATTACTTAAAACTAAGGGCTGTGCATACACCTGATCATCCACCGACAATGCAAATTGTTTTCCAAAATTGATGCCATTTACATTGTTGACATTTAATATGGTTTCCTTATTATTCCAGCCGGCTCTTGAATTGTCATTGTGCTGCGTTAGTACCGAAATTGAATTAGGCGGAGGTATATTACTGTATTTAGAAACACCTGTGTTGTTATTACTGCCATTGGAATTGCTATTTTGTGTATTCAATATCTCTTTTGCACAAGAACTAGCTAAAACCACTATAAATAAACCCAATAATATTCTTTGATTATTTCTCATACTGAAATGTATACAAAATGGTTTAATTTAGCAATATGTACCCATTGTATTTTATAAACTATATGAGTCGGTTAGTCCTGAGGGCATTAACCAAGCTCAAAACAACCGAAGTATGGGGAAAAGCTTATTTAAAAGGGCTGGAGTATCAATACAATGGTGTATTTGATAAAACTATATATGATAAGGTAGCAAAATACCAAAGCATCCAATTACATTTTATAGCCAACACATTCACGAGTTTATATGGAAGATTAAATAGCAAAATAGAAGAAGAAAATAATATCCTTTATTTTTTAATGACTGCCTTGTACGACGATTTAATTGATGGTCATAAAATGAATGAGGCTGCGTTAAATGAACTTTTTTATCATCCTGAAAATGCACAGCCTGAAAATTTTAACGAACGTGTTTTAGTTGGAGTTCATTTAACATTATTAAATAGAGTTCCTGACAAAGCCGCCTACTGGCAAGTAATTGAAAATATTCACCAGGCACAAAAAGATTCTGCATTTCAGTTTGATGCAAGTATTTCAAAAGAAAAAATTACAGACATCACCTTACGCAAAGGAGGATATAGTTTATTAATGTGCAGGCATTATTTAAAGGATCCTATACATAAAGAAATAGATGATTGTTGGTATAGTATTGGTGGATTGATCCAGTTAACTAACGACTTATTTGATACATATAAAGATACTCAGGAAGGTATTCATACTTTTGCCAACTCAGCTAATAGCTTGGCTTACATAATAGACATTTATGAAAGACAAATACAAGCGCTCAAGGAACATATTCAACAATTACCCGTTTCGCATAAAAAGAAAGCTCAATTTGCCATCTCACTTGCTGTTATTCCAGCATTCGGGTACATAGCAATCCATCAATTAAGCAAACTACAAAGTCATGACAAATTATTGCCTGATTTTAAATCAATCCCGCGCAAAGCCTTAATCAT
>CANGMV010000068.1 GCA_947454745.1 Bacteroidota bacterium
CTTTAAAGCAAAGGCTCAAAAAGGCGGATTAAAATATGCTGTGTTTAATTGGAAGCCGTGAAATAATTATTAAAATTATTTTGCGTGCTCATCGATATAAGCAACAGCTTGACCAACAGTAGTAATTGTCTCTGCTTGTTCGTCTGGAATAGAGATGTTGAATTCTTTTTCGAACTCCATAATTAATTCAACTGTGTCTAATGAATCAGCGCCTAAATCGTTTGTAAATGATGCTTCGTTAGTAACTTCTGCTTCATCAACTCCTAATTTGTCAACGATGATTTTCTTAACTCTTGATGCGATGTCTGACATTGTAAATAGTTTTGTTTACGGCGCAAAAATATACTTTTTGTTAAAATAGCCATATTTTATTTGCCTTTTTGTTTGCACATTTCTGTTCTAGCCTTATAATATGTGGATATTCTCCCTTTTTGCCCTGTTTTTACGCTGTATTCGTTGTTTAAACAACTCTTTTTGCTTGGTTTTCAAAGCGAACAATTAGTAGTTGTTGGGGTATATTGTATAATGCAAATTATTTGCCCTTTAAAATACCTCTTATAATATGTTGGTCGTCTTGGGTAATGGTAAGCTTAGGAATTAAAAAAAAGCTTTTAGGCCCAAAGTAAAAATGAAAGAATTCAGGGCTTTCAAAATAGTGTGTGACCGATTCCCAATCCCAACTCGCTTCACCCAAATCACCAATTAGTTTTGCTTGTTGGGCATTGAATGAAAAAGCCCATTGTTGCTTAAATAGCTCCGTTTTTTTATAAAATAAATTAGGCAATGCATACCAGAAAAATACCATTAAAACAATCCACAATACCGAGCCTAATAAAAACGGTTCGGGACGTATTTTTTTCATAAACAATAACACCGCCGTCACTATTGCATATAAGTTTACAATTATCATTAAAGATTTGATCTCGGCTTGCTTAATAAAATGATAGCGTAAAGCTTGTAAGACTTCGTTTTTTGTATAGGAAATGGAATAGGACATGTTTAGGATTTTGCATGAATTTGGGCAAATATACGCAGCGCAAAGGTTTGCGGGGAAATATTCCTTCAAAAAAATCAAAATGCCGCCACCAAAAAAGTACTAAAAAACACAAATTGACTATATTTAAGCAACGCTTTGCTTAACCAAATTATGCTTTATGTCATTCAAACCTAGGTTGACCTTTTCGCAAATCATCAACATGAATGTTGGTTTTTTAGGAATACAATACAGTTTCGGATTGCAACAATCTGCAGTGAATCCCATCTATGATATGTTGGGTGCGAGCCCCGATCAAATTCCAATTATGAATTTGGCTGGCCCTATGACAGGTTTATTGATTCAACCAATTATTGGTGCCATGAGCGATAAAACTTGGTCGCCTCGTTTTGGAAGAAGAAAGCCCTACTTTATGATTGGTGCGGTTCTTTGTAGTTTATGTTTGTTCTTATATCCTTTTAGTAGTGCTTTGTGGATGGCCGTAGGTTTATTGTGGATATTAGATGCTGCAAATAATACAGCCATGGAACCTTATCGTGCTTTCATTGCCGACAAATTACCTCAAAGTCAACATGCTGCTGGTTTTTTAACACAAAGTTTTTTTACAGGACTTGGTATTACTTTAGCCAATCTTTCTCTATTCTTTTTTCAGAAAAAAATTACCGGGCATTATGGCAAATTGCCAATTTGGGTTTATGCAAGTTTCTTTTTAGGAACCGTTTGCTCCATTGTTTCGGTGGGTTGGTCGGTGTATAAAACGCCCGAAATTCCTCCTACCGAACAAGAATTAGCAAAACTGAAAAGTGAAAAAATAAAAATCTTCACGCCCTTTATTGAAATTAGTAGCGCAATTAAAAGTATGCCTAAAGTAATGTGGCAATTGGGTTTGGTATATTTATTTCAGTGGTATGCTTTATTCTGCTATTGGCAAAATGCTTCCAAGAGTATTGCACTTTCTGTTTGGAACACAAGTACGTATCAAAACAACCCAGCTTATGACGAGGCGGTGGGTTGGACTGGCCTTGTAAATGGATGGTACAATGTGGTTACTTTTTTATCAGCATTCGGATTATTGTGGCTTGCTAAAAAGTTAAGTCCAAAATTCATTCATATAATTTGTTTGGTAATGGCGGGTGTAGGTTTATTAATATTCCCACATATCACTGATAAAAATTTATTGTTCATTCCTATGACTGGCTTTGGTATTGCTTGGGCAAGTATGATGGGTATTCCCTATTTATTAGTCGTGCATAAAATTCCAAAGGAACGTTATGGTGTATACATGGGCATTATTAACATGATGATTGTAATTCCGATGCTCATACAAAATTTAAGTTTTGGATTTGTATTAAAGCATTTCTTAAACAACGACCCAGGTAAGGCGATTAGCTTTGCTGGTGTGTTTTTAATAATCGCTTCGGTATTGACATTTTTTATTCAAACAGAAAAAGCAACCGAGGCAGATATTGAAAATATGCCAATGGGTGCAGGACACTAATTGATTTAATAGAAAGATTATGAAAGTATTATGCATAGGCGAAGCTTTGATTGATATGATTTGTACCGACCGTGGTACAAGCTTATCCAAAGGTCAAAATTTTTTAAAGAAAGCAGGAGGTGCCCCCGCCAATGTAGCTGCCGCCATTGCGGCGCTAGGTGCTGGTGTGGACATGGCTGCTAAAGTTGGTAAAGATCCTTTTGGACAACACTTGATTGATTTGTTAAAAGAGATGGGCGTGGATACTAAATGGGTGATTCAAGATCCTACTCATTTTACCACTTTCGCTTTCGTTTCTCTTATGGAAGACGGCGAAAGAGATTTTTATTTTAATCGTGGAGCCGACGGACAATTAAGTTCCGGTGATTTAGCCAACTTGCAATTAAACGAATACAGCATTGTGCATTTTGGATCTGCAACTGGTTTTTTACCTGGCCCACTTCAAACCGCTTACACCGATTTATTAGCGAAGGCAAAAGCAAACAATGCGATTATTAGTTTTGATCCCAATTATCGTCACTTATTATTTCAGAACAATACGCAAAGTTTTATCGACCAATCCTGGCCCTTCATTGAACAATGTCACTTTTTTAAACTAAGTGACGAGGAGGCAATGTTGATTACAGGTTGTGATACGGTACCACATGCTGCGGCCGCTTTAAGAAAAAAATCAAAAGCCATTTTTGCCATTACTTTAGGCAAAGAAGGTACTTTATTATCGATTGGTGACCATTTAGAAATGATTGGCAGTATTGCGATTACACCAGTGGATGCTACTGGCGCTGGGGATGCTTTTGTGGGTGCTGTATTATTCCAATTAATTAACTTTACGCCTACACAATTACAGGCAATTGGTTTGGATGAATGGAAAAAGATCATCGCCAATGCCAATAAAGCAGGTGCGCGCACCTGTGAATACATGGGTGCTATGGAAGCATTCAAACATTTAAACAAATCCATTTTTAATTAAATAAATATTTGCTCACTGTGAACTCATCTGCCTTACAAGCTTTTGGAAAAGAAATGCTAAAAGCCAATAAAATTGATACGGAGAGAAAGGATAAGGCATTCGCCGAAAGATTTTCGCAACACTTAGATTCCATTGAAAATTTATTTAATGAAATTTATGGTGGCCATTCTAAACGCAATGCAAGTTTTGATGCATTACTTACATCTATCATTCGAAATTACCAAGATCGTCCAGCAGCACTGTTAAAAAAAGACGATGCAAAAAAAGAAAACTGGTACCTGAGTAACAATATTACAGGCATGAGCTTGTATGTAGATCGTTTTGCAGGAAACTTACAAGGACTTGCGGAAAAATTAAATTACTTCGATGAATTAGGTGTAAACTTCTTACACTTAATGCCAGTATTTGAAAGCCCCGAAGGCGAGAGTGATGGCGGCTATGCTGTTTCTAATTTTAGAAAAGTAGACGCAAGATTTGGTAACAATGCCGACTTGAACGCACTTATTAAAAAAATGAATGCGCAAAACATGTACCTGATGTTGGACATTGTTTTGAACCATACCTCACACCATCATGAATGGGCACAAAAAGCAAAGGGAGGCGATCCTTATTATCAGGACTTCTTTTATTTTTATGACAACCGCGATATTCCGAATCAGCTTGACCAAACTATGCCGGAGATTTTTCCTGAATCTTCTCCAGGTAGTTTTACTTATATCCCTGAATGCAATAAATGGGTAATGACCGTTTTTCATAGTTACCAATGGGATTTAAATTACAGCAATCCCGAAGTGTTTGTGGCCATGCTCGATACCGTGTTGTACTACGCCAATTTAGGTGTTGATATTTTACGCATCGACGCCCCTGCATTTATTTGGAAACAATTAGGCACAACTTGCCAAAATCTTCCTCAAGCACATACTTTACTGCGTTTAATAAAACAATGTGTTCAAGTTGCTAGTCCAGGCATGGCTTTGCTTGGCGAGGCTATTGTTGCACCCGAAGAGATTATTAAATATTTTGGAACAGATTATTATACCGCTCAAGAATGCGATGTAGCTTATAACGCAACTCAAATGGCCTTACAATGGGATGCACTCGCTACTGGTGACACTAGGGTGATGCTAGCAGCACAACATCCTATTATGCAAAAGCCATTGGGATGTACCTGGATTTCTTATACAAGATGCCATGATGATATTGGCTTGGGTTATGACGACTACATGATTGAACGTGCAGGATTCAATCCTTATCAACACCGCACTTATTTAAAAAATTATTTCGCAGGATGGCATGAAGGCTCTGTTTCGGCGGGTGCTTTGTTTTCGGTGAACCCAAAAACGAACGACGCGCGTATTAGCGGCTCCCTTGCTTCCCTATGTGGTTTAGAAAAAGCAGTAGAATGGAAAAGCGAAGTTGAAATAGAAAACGCATTACACAAAATTATACTCATGCAAGCGCATAGTATGTTTATGGGCGGCATCCCCATGTTGTTTTATGGGGATGAACTTGCTTATACAAACGATTATAGCTATTTGCAAGATCCAGGCAAGAGTTATGATAACCGTTGGATGCATCGCCCAATTATGAACTGGGAGCGAAACAATAAAAGGAAAGAAAAGGGAAGTTTTGAAAATCGAATTTTTAGCGAAACCAAAAAATTAATTGCTACACGAAAATCTTTGACAGTAATTAGTGACACAAAGAATGTTACTTGGATGACCCCGCATAATATTCATGTAGCTGGATTTGTTCGATCTAATGAAAATAAAAAATTGTACTGTTTGTTCAACTATAAAAATACCGCTTCCTTTGTGACCTGGTTTGCTTTTAAAGAACATGGAGAACGCCCTTCGGTATTGCATGATCATTGGACGGGACAGGATTTTAAAATCGGGAATGACAACGAATATTTTGTATTGCCACCTTATGGCTTTGCGATTTTAGAAGCTATAAAATAGTAAGCGCCTATCCGGCCCAGATTCCGCTCACCATTTTACAGGATGAGTTTAGGTTTGAATAGCTAACTTTATATCAGTTATTCAAACCTAAACTTATAAAGATGCAAAAGTCAATCTATATCCTATTCCTTTTTGTTGCCTCTTACACTGCAAATGCACAAGCTTCGGGCAAGCATATGGGGTCAACAGGTGTGGGTGGCGATTTGTCCATTCAAGACAATAATGGTAAAATGATACCTATTGGCGCCCAAGACGATACCAAGGGCAATCCTTTATTATTAGAGTACTGGACAAGTGGAACCGTATTTTTAAAAAACGGAATTAAGTTCACTGATCCCGCTTTAAACTTCTCTTTATTTGAAGATAAACTCTACTTTAAAAGAGACAATCAGTTTTATATTGTTGCTGGTGTTATTGGAGAATTTGTATTAGCCCCTAATGGCGAAGCGGCTGATACGATCCCCTATCATTTTATGAACGGCTATCCTTCCACTTCAATAAGTAATGAAAATAGTTTTTTCCAGATTTTAAATGATGGCAAAAAATACCAACTGCTTAAATGGCAGCATAAAAAAATTAGAGATGTTTATTCCTATGGTGGTAAAGCCGAAACCGAATATGTAAACCAGTTGGCTTATTATATTTATGACCGTGCTACACGCAATATGTTAGCACTTGGCAATAAAGCAAATACAGCTGTAATAAAAAATACGCTTTCCGTAGATGAATCTAACTGGAAAGCGTATTTAAATAATCACGCTAATAATGCAAAGAGTGAAAATGGAATGGTAGCGTTCATTAGCTACCTTAATGGATTATAAAATTAAAATCTATACCCCATTCCAATGCTAATGCTATAATCCGCAAAAGCAGCATCTCCTCTTGAAAACACACCTATATCCTTTGTTTTTAATACATCTGGATAGCTTTGTGGACGCTCTCTTCTTACTGCAATTGGAGTATATAAGTAGAAATTCAATTTCTTATAGCTATAATTTGCACCCGGCTCAATCGCTAACACATTACCTGGTCTTCTAAAACCTGTATTGTC
>CANGMV010000069.1 GCA_947454745.1 Bacteroidota bacterium
GGATTGAATGCGAGTTTTGGATTTGATCCTTTAAAAGTAGACTATGTTGTCTTATCACATGCACACATCGATCATACAGGCTTGTTGCCTAAATTAGTAAAGGAAGGATTTACAGGACAAATATATTGCACGCCTGCTACAAAGGCATTGACTGAAATATTATTAAAAGATTCTGCCATGATTCAGCGCGATGAAGCCAAATTTGGCAATAAGCGCAGAGCTAAGCAGGGCTTGCCTCCTATCGATCCAATTTATGATATTGATGATGTAGCATTAACCATTCCATTGTTAACAGTGGTCGATTATAATAAGCCAACACAAATTTCGCCATCAGTTGAATTATTGTATACCGACGCAGGACATATTATTGGAAGTGCAGCTGTGAGTTTAAAAATTAAAGAAGCGGGCGAAGTGAAGACGCTAACATTTAGTGGCGATGTGGGAAGGTATCGAGATATGATTTTACGATCACCTGCTGAATTCCCTCCAGCTGATTTTATTATTATTGAAAGTACGTATGGCGACAAGTTGCATGATTTAATACATACCACACCCGATGATTTATTGCATTGGATTCAAACCATTTGCGTAGAGAATAAGGGAAACTTAGTGATACCGGCATTTAGCGTGGGTCGTACTCAGGAAATTTTGTATGAATTGAATCAATTGTCATTGGAAAAAAGATTACCACATGTGCCCGTGTATGTAGACAGTCCATTAAGTATCGAAGCAACCGATGTAGTAAAATCTTTCCCAAAGTTGTTTAATAAAACCATACAACATGTATTAGAGGTGGATGATGATCCATTTGATTTTGAAGGATTGCGCTATATTAAATCGGTAGATGAAAGCAAAGCCTTAAATGAAGACTTACATCCGAAAGTAATTATTTCGGCATCAGGTATGGCCGACGCAGGAAGGGTAAAGCACCATATAAAAAACAATATCGAAAACCCTAAGTGTGCCATTTTGTTAGTGGGGTATTGTGAGCCGCATTCTTTAGGTGGTCGCTTAATGAATGGACAAAAGGAAGTACGCATATATAGTGAAACCTATTCGGTGATTGCAAAAGTGGGTTCCATTCGCAGTATGAGTGCACATGCCGATTATGAGGACTTGATGCAATTTTTAGCCTGTCAAAACCCGAGTGCTGTAAAACAAGTTTATGTAGTACATGGCGAGGCCGAAGTGCAGGACCATTTTGCGGAAAGAATACGTAAAAAAGGCTTTAAGGAAGTAAATGTTCCCGAGATGCATGAGACTTTTGTGATGCAATAGTGTTGCGTATGGTATTTTTATTAAATTTACCATATGAAAACTACCGTTAATATATTACTGTATTTATTTGCAGCCCTTTATTTAATTGTACATTTTGTGCCCGATTTAGAGGGTGCCGATGTGATGGGTGCGCAGTGGTTGTATACGAGTGCATTGGATGTATTGGTATTGGGATATATTTTATTTAATTACAATAATTATAAGGAAGCCATTGCAGGCGTGTTTTCCATTCGGTTTACCCTTGTATATTCCTTGTTTTTAATTTGGGCATTAAGCTCTTATTTTTACGCGATTAATCCAACTGAGGCACTGGTTTGTTTAGCGCGCTTAGTGAGTACTTATCTAATTTTCATGAATCTTTCTATTTTATTGTATAAGAAAGATTTGAGTGTTGTATATAAGCAGCTAGCGTTATTAGTTTCTTTGGTATTATTATATGATGGCTTTGCAGTTATTTCAGGCTTCTCAAGCAAAGTTGGGGAAATGAGCTTGGATAGTTTAGTACTTAGTTTAATGGGTAATAATGGAAACAAGAACGTAATGGCAGCAAGTTTGCTGATAAAGTTTCCATTTGCCATTTATTATATTTTAAATAGCAAAATAGCGGGGAAGGCAATTGGAGTGGTGAGTTTATTTGTGGGGGTATTTGCACTATTTATTTTAAACACAAGATCCACCTTTGTTGGCTTATTTTTAATCCTAATTATTTTTACCATATCAACGATCTATTTTAAAAGAAAGGCTTCCAAAAAGTCAATTGCCATTCAATTGGCGTTTTTCATAATACCTGTAATGGTTGCATTCTTTACAGCAAATATGGTCCTTGCCAATGCGGTAGAAATTCAAGGAGGACAAGGTGGTTATGGAACAGTTACAAAAAGAGTAGGGGATATTTCCATTGCAAAAGGAAGTGATCGTTTGCATTTATGGTCAGCGGCCATTGATTATTTCAAAAAACACCCGATGCTTGGCGACGGTTATGGCAACTGGAAGTTGGCATCCATTCCTTATGAAAAAGAATATACCAACGATTTGTTTGTGCCCTATCACTCACACAACGATTTCCTAGAAACCTTTGCCGACTTGGGTATTATAGGAGGCGGGTTATATGCTTTGTTGTTTTTATTGGCTTTGTTATTTACCATCAAAATTTGGAGAGACAGTCGTTTTAAAGAATATCATTTTATAGCTACCATTTCATTCATGGCAGTAACCTGTTATTTTGTAGATGCGTTCTTAAATTTTCCGACCGAAAGAACTTCTATGCAAACCATGTTTGCATTTTCCATGGCCTTGTTATTTGCACCCATTCATTTTATACAAGAAACAAAGTCTGAAAATGGATTTTTGAAAAATTGGATGCCTAAAATATTTATTGCTTTCGCTTTAATTATTATCCTGCCATCTATCTATATTAACAATCAGGTGTATAAATCGCTAAAGGTTCAAAAGTATGTAATGGGAGAAATTGATGCTGATCCTAAAATGGCTTTAGCCGACGTTAAGGATGCTTTCCCATCGATCCCTAATTTATCTACTTCTACTTTACCCATCCCTGCACTAGTAGCTAGGTATTATTTTAGAGATAAGCAATATGACGAAGCGATGCGATTATTAAATGAATGTCAAAATGTAAATCCTTATTTATACTACACCGATTTTATTAAAACAGCTGTATTTGCTTCGCAGCAAAAGTTCGATAGTGTTTCTTTTTATTCCAAGCGCGCCTTTTACAATTGGCCAAGGGCAACTAGTTATTATAAAAATGTAATTTTTGCAGCAGCTCGAAAAAAAGACACTGCTGAAATTAATAAAGCATTTGCTACTTATGTGAAGTACCGAAATGAGCCAGAAGCATGGAACCAATATTTGCTAGGGCGTTTTGAATTGATGGGTGCGAAGAATGAATTGTCTTTAAAAATATTGGACGCTGCTTTAAAATTATTTCCTAAGGACACGACTACTTTTGTAAAAATTAAAGGGCTATTTGCAAGTGGTGGCGCAGCGATAGCGCCTGCTGCCAATGATTTTACTACCAAAGGAATTCAGGCTTTTCAAAAAGGACAATTCGCAATTGCGGCTCAATTTTATATAAAAGCATCCGCTGCCGATCCTGCAAATTATACGCATTACGAAAATATTGGGGTTTGTTTTTATTCCGCAAAACAATACGAAAAAGCCATTCCTTATTTTGACAAAGCAGCATCCTTTTCCCAAGCAAATACCGGAAAGTCTGAATTCTTTAAGGCTATGAGTTTAATAAGTTTAGGCAAGAAGGACCAGGCCTGTGGTGCTTTACAAGTGGCGAAACAAAAGCATTACCCGAATGTAGATGCTTATATAGCAGCTAATTGCAAATAAATTAGTCGGGTGCATGACAAGGGTCATTCTTGAAAGTTTAAGTATTTATTAACTTGAATTAAATATCATGTTATGAAACGTTTATCCGACAAAGTAGCTATTGTGACAGGTGCCGCAGGAGGCATGGGTGCAGCAGAAGCAAAATTGTTTGCCAAAGAAGGCGCTAAAGTATTAGCGACCGATTCCAATGAAGAGAAATTAAAAAGTTGGGTTGTAGCTGCAAAAGCAGAAGGGTTGGAGATTGAGTACATGAAGCACAATGTAACTAGTGAGTCGGACTGGAAAAAAGTGGCCGATAAAGTCATGGAATTATATGGCCGATTAGATATTTTAGTAAACAATGCTGGCATCTACCCAGGCTTTGTAAGTTGCGAGGAAACTTCTATTGAATTATGGGGCAATGTACTATCCATTAATTTAACAGGCCCATTTATTGGCTGTAAAACCTGCATTCCTTATTTAAGAATGTCGGGTGGTGGTTCCATTGTGAATGTGGCATCCATTGCAGGTAAAGTAGGAGGCAATGGTGCTGCGTATTCCTCTTCCAAGGGCGGGTTGATTTTATTTAGTAAGGACTTAGCAGTTGCTTTAGCGAAAGACAAAATTCGTGTGAATACAATTTGCCCAGGTGGCGTTTTAACGCCCATGACCGAAGGCATGATGAAAGCGCCTGGTATGGAAGATATGATTAAACAAATGTCTCCTCAAGGCCGCATGGCCGACCCGAGTGAAATTGCAACGGGCGCCTTGTTCCTAGCATCGGACGAGTCCTCCTTTATGACAGGAGCCGACTTGGTATTAGATGGCGGATCTGTTGCTAGGTAAGGGTTTGAACAGACTTGCAGATTTACTTTTTAATCAGGATAAACTGTTTTATTTTTAACCAATAAATCAGAATCCGAGCATGTCCAACGAAACAAAAATTACCTGTCCGAATTGTGGTCAAGAAATTGACGTGAACAGTGTTATCTCTCATAATTTAGAAGAGGAGTTTAAGAAAAAGTACAATGCTAAATGGGTAGAAGAGAAAAAGAAATATCAGGACGAAGTTGATAAATTAGAAAAGCAAAAGCAGGAAATTGAGTTGCTTAAGCAAAATCAGGAAGCACTGGTTGCGGAGAAATTGGCTTCGGCGGTTAAACTGGAAAAGGAAAAATTCGAAAAGCAAATTAAGTCTCAATTACAAGAAGAACAGTCGGAACGAATTGCACTTATTGAAAAAGAATTACAAGAAAAATCCGAGCAAGTAAAAGAGTTGAATAGGGCTAAGGCGGAAATTGAACAAATTAAGCGTGAAAAAGCAGAGATGAAAGAGGCTATTGAAGCGGAGAGTGCAAAATTATTGAATGAAAAAATCAATGAAGAAAAAGAGAAGATAAGAAAAGCCGAACACGATAAAAACGAAATGGTGGTTGCTGAACTACAAAAGCAATTAGACGATCAAAAGAGATTGACAGAGGAAATGAAACGCAAGCAGGAACAAGGTTCCATGCAATTGCAAGGAGAGGTACAAGAATTGGCGATTGAAGAATGGCTAACATCAAATTTTCCATTAGACACGATTGACGAGATTAAGAAAGGAGACCGTGGTGCAGACTGCGTTCAAATTGTTCATACTAGAACGACACAGAATTGCGGCACCATTTACTATGAGAGTAAGCGTACCAAAAATTTCGAGCCTAAATGGCTGGAAAAATTAAGAGATGATATACGTGCAAAAGGAGCTAATATAGGTGTCTTGGTTACCGACGCATTCCCTAAGAATATGGAGCGCATGGGCATGGTAGAAGGTATCTGGGTTTGTTCGTTTGAAGAATTTAAAGGACTGTGTTTTGTTTTAAGAGAAAGCATTGTGCAATTAAGTTTGGTAGCAGCATCGCAAGAAAACAAAGGGGAGAAAACCTTAATGCTTTACGACTTTTTAATTAGCAATGAATTTAGATTACAAGTAGAGGCGATTGTTGAAGGGTTTACACAAATGCAGGCCGATTTAATTTCTGAAAAACGTTCTATTATGGGACATTGGAAGAAAAGAGAAAAACAAATCGAAAAAGTGTTATTGAATACCAACTATATGTACAATTCCATTAAAGGTATTGCAGGCAGTGCTATACAGCCGATCAAAACCTTGGAATTGCCAGATGCTAATTTGGATGAGATAGAAGATGAGGAATAAAGGGTTTAAGTAAACTAAATCCTTTGTGTTTTGTTATTATACAAAGTATCCTTATGAAATTTCTATACATTTCCCTGGCTTTAATAGCCGTTTACATTGTGTTTCAGTCATTTATAGCGGTAAATGCATTCAAAACGGAGAAGCAAAAGTTCAGAACAGTATTTAAGGATGCTGAATTGGAGATTCGCTTTTATCCTGCAGCAACGATGGCTACCATTTATTCCGATGCTACTAATTACAAAGGGGTGGCCAATAATGGCTTCCGAAAACTGGCTCGTTTCATTTTTGGAGGCAACCAGGAGAACAAAGGAATTTCCATGACGGCGCCTGTTAGAATGAATATGTCGGATAAGGGTTCGGAAATGAGTTTTGTGATGCCCGGTAAGTATGACGAACACAATTTGCCAAAGCCGAATGACGCTAGTATTCATATTCATCAATCTCAACCACAATATGCTGCAGTAATTAGCTTTGGGGGGTATGCCACTGATGAGAAAATTGCTATTTACAAAAACAAACTCACTACTATTTTGAATGAAAGAAATATTAAAATAGTGGGAACATATAATTTCTTAGGATACAATGCACCTTATCAATTTGTAGGTAGAACCAACGAAA
>CANGMV010000070.1 GCA_947454745.1 Bacteroidota bacterium
CGCAATTGGCGATTGAATGAGGTAATTGAACGAAAGGTTTCTGACGATAGAGAGGCTGTGACTTACACAGCCGAAATTTTCAAAAATTATCCATTTAAGCCTGTGGATTTGGAGAAAGATAAATACACAAAAGATAAGTTAACCACTCCGCAATTAATGAAGCAAATAAAACTGGAAGAATTAAGAGGGTCGGAGGGCTTGAACGAACTTAAAATTGAACGCTATCGACGTGATGCAACACCTGTTACTGTATTGTTACTAACACTCATTGGGGGCATTATAGCTGGCAGGAAAGTAAGGGGCGGAAGTGGCTCGCATTTGGCCCTGGGCTTTATTATAGCGGCTTTGTTTATTATTACGGATCGTTTCTCCACCATCTTCTCCACTAAAGGGAATCTTCCCCCATTATTAGCCGCTTGGATACCCAATATGATTTTTATATGGGTGGTATATTATTTGTATAAAAAAGCACCTAAGTAAGCCGTTTTTTTAGTTAACTTTATGCCTAATTTTAAAAGGGCATTATGGAAGCAATCAAAGATCTATTCAGTGTTAAAGCAACTGCGGCGGCGGCTGAAATTAAAGAACTCATCAAGACACATGGCGATAAAAAAATTGGCGAAGTAACTTTAGCGCAAGTATACCAAGGAATGAGAGGTATCACTGGATTAGTTACTGAAACTAGTTTGTTAGATGCACAAGAAGGTATTCGTTTTCGCGGATTTTCTATTCCAGAATTACAAGACAAATTGCCAAAAGCACCAGGAGGGGATGAGCCTTTACCCGAAGGTTTATTTTACTTGATGATGGTAGGGGAAATCCCAACCGAAGAAGATGTAAAACAAATCACCAATAATTGGCAAAGAAGAAGCCATGTGCCTTCACATGTATTTGACGTTATTGATGCATTCCCAATTAACACCCATCCAATGACAATGTATGTTGCTGCGGTTATGGCATTACAAACTGAAAGTAAATTTTCAGCTGAGTATGCAAAGGGTATGAACAAAAAAGATTACTGGCAATATACGTACGACGACTCAATGGATTTAATCGCAAGATTACCAAGAATCGCTGCATATATCTACCGAAGAAAATATAAAAACAACGAGCATATTCATCCAAACGGTTTATTAGACTGGGCAGGTAACCTTGCTTATATGATGGGCTTTGAAGATGAAAGCACAAAAGAATTGATGCGTTTATATATGACCATCCATGCGGATCATGAAGGCGGAAACGTGTCGGCACATACTACACACTTGGTAGGTTCTGCATTAAGCGATCCTTATTTAAGTTATGCAGCTGGAATGAATGGTTTAGCGGGTCCTTTACATGGATTAGCTAACCAAGAAGTAATCAAGTGGATTTTTGAAATGCAAGAAGCAATAGGTTCTGATAGTCCAACTAAAGAACAAATTGTTGACTATGTTCAAAAAACGTTGGCTTCAGGAAAAGTAGTACCAGGTTATGGTCATGCGGTGTTAAGAAAAACGGATCCTCGTTTTACAGCGCAAATGGCATTCGGTAAAAAACATTTACCAGACGATAAATTAGTAAACACAGTTTGGAATATTTATGAAACAGTGCCACCTATTTTAGAGTCATTAGGAAAAGTAAAAAATCCTTGGCCGAACGTAGATGCGCATAGTGGTGCATTATTAGTGCACTATGGTATTGTTGAATATGAATTCTATACCGTATTATTTGCCGTAAGCCGTGCATTAGGTGTGTTGGCTAGCTTAACATGGGATAGAGCTTTAGGCTTCCCATTAGAACGTCCAAAATCGGTGACTACCGACGCTGTGAAGTTATGGTTGGATGGCAAAGGTGAAATTTAATAGTCCTAACATTTTATATAAAGTAGCATCGATTTTTTGGTGCTACTTTTTTCATTTTAAGGGGAATTAGCTCAGTTGGTAGAGCGCTTGCATGGCATGCAAGAGGTCAGCGGTTCGAACCCGCTATTCTCCACAAGCAAAAGCATTATTTACATTGGAACGACAATTCATTTCTAAGCAATTATTCATTCAAGCTTTATTTATTTTCCTCGCCTTGTATATGCCAGTGCAAATGAATGCACAAAATCGATCATTCGTTATTAAGGTGGCTGATAGCAAAAACAACCCAGTTGGCTTTGCCAATATCAAAGGGGTCTTGAAAGACGATAGTTTGCAAGTGGTCAATAAAATTGCGGATAGCAATGGTATATCCAAAGTAGTGTTGAATCCAAAACATAATTATCAATTTACTGTTACTGCACTTGGGTTTAAGCCCTATAGTAAAGCTTTTTTTATCAATGATCAGTCAGTACTCACAATCAAATTAGTAGAAGAGCCAAGTCAATTAAATGAAGTGGTTGTTAAATCGAGTAAGCCTTTAATTCGTCAGGAGGATGACAAGTCGGTGGTAGATCCTGAGCCTTTGGCAGCAAGTAGCACCAACGCCTATGAGACTGTGGAAAAAACGCCAGGTGTTTTTATTGACCAGGATGGAAATATTTATTTGAATGGATTATCGCCTGCTGCGATTCAAATTAATGGAAGAGATTTAAAAATGAGTGCTTCCGATATTGCGATATTATTAAAAAGCTTGCCGCCTAATGCGATTCAGAAAATTGAATTGATCCGTACGCCTTCTGCTAAATATGATGCATCGGGTGGGGGAGGCGTTGTGAATATTGTATTAATGAAGGGTATTAAATTAGGCATGAATGGATCGGTGAATACTGGCTTTGGGCAAGGATTGTATGGGAATCAATACATTGGTTTTAATTTGGCCAATAACAACGACAAACTAAATTCTTATGTGAACGCGCAATATAGTAATAACGACGGCTATAGTATTACCAATACCGATCGCACTATTACTTTGGATACTTTGCTAAAACAAAATGCAAGAACGGTTTCTCCGAATACTTCTATTAATATGGGTTATGGTTTTGGAAAAAATTTAAAAGAAAAATGGGAGTTAAATTATGATGGGCGTATGAGTCAGAATAAATTTGACAATACTACCAATAATGAATCTTTTGTGCATTTGGTGTCACTAAATCAAAATGTAAGTGATTTAAAATCTTTGGTTGAAAATAAAGGAACCAACAATTTTCTCAATCAGTCATTTAGAGCGAAATTAAAATTGGATACTACTGGCGGTGAATGGATTAATGATTTTGCTTTTAATTATTCAAAGAGTACAAACAATCAAGATTATCAGAATAACTTAATTACCAATAATATTTTTACAAGTGGCGCAGGTAATTATGGAACGGAACGGAATTATTTTACCTATCAGTCCGATCTCAAAAAGAAATGGATGGGATTAAGTATGGAGTCGGGTATTAAAACTTCTACTTTAAATTTTGACAACCATAGTAATTATACAAAAACCAGTTTTGGTACAACTAGTCCAGATCCTTTTCGTACCAATAGTTTCCATTATACTGAACAAATTAATGCTGTCTATTTGCAGGGTGCTAAAACCTGGGGTTCGGTAATATTAAAAGTGGGTACTCGTTTAGAACAAACTATTATGCAAGGGCATCAAATGGTGCCAAAGGATACTACCTTTTCAGTAAACCGAGCAGATGCTTTCCCATATGTGTATTTAAGCAGGAAAGTGGCTAAAATAATGGAATATGAAGTGCGCGCATTTTTAGTGTATCGTAAAACTATTAGTAGGCCTTCCTATGATTATTTAAATCCTTTTGCGAAGTATATTGATCCTTTTTTATATGAAGTGGGGAATCCCAATTTAAGACCACAATTCACTCAAAATTACGAAGCCAATATTAGTGTGGATGACAAGCCATTATTTGCATATGGAATCAATGAGACTAAAGATATCTTTACAAACGTCGTATATCAATCACCTACTAATAAGCAAGTAAGTTATCGCACGTATGATAATTTAGGAAAGAGTAGGGAAACCTATTTTAGAATTGTCGGCGTAATACCTCCCGGGAAAAAGTATTTTGCAGTGATTGGTACGCAGTACAATCGAAATGAATACTTGGGTTATTATGAAGGCAAACCCATTTCGTTTAATAAAGGTACATGGGCCATTTTTACATTTCAGTCTTTGAAATTAGATGGCTTGTCTACGCTTACGCTGAATGGATTCTGGCGCATTAGTGGTCAACAACAATTTTATGAATTGTCCGATTTCGGGTCTTTAAATACCTCCATAAACCGACAATTCTTAAAAAAGAAATTAATTATTACTGCTAGTTATAACGACTTCTTGTTTACAAATAATAATCATTTTGTATTGCATCAGGGATCACAAAATGCAGTAGGGTATAGAGAAAATGATACGCGCCGTTGGGGACTTTCACTGCGTTATAATTTTGGATTCAAGCCCAAAGAAAATAAAATGGAGATGTTGGAAGGCAATGATAATAAGTAATTGAAAACTACTTTTAATTTATGTAGTTATTTATTTTGTAGTGAATTTTTCAATTACAGCAAACACGCTCATCGATCCCATCAATACTACTACTGCCCATCCACTCAATTCAATCCATAAAGGGTATTTGTATTGTTTTAATACCGGTAATTTTCGGCTGGCAATAAGCATAATGGCCAATGCAAAAGGCAAAATAAATCCGTTTAAAAGCCCTGCCATTAAGAGCAACTCCTTGGGTTTACCTACTACAACAAAAATAGCAGTGGATACAATAATAAAAGCTGTGATCACCGCTCTTTCTTTTTTAAGTATTTTAATTTGCAGGTGTTTTATAAAACTATAGGATGTATAAGAAGCTCCAATTACGGAAGATATTGCTGCACTCCACAACACAATTCCAAAAACAAATAAACCCCATCTTCCTCCCGCCGATTCAAAAACAGTAGCAGCTGGATTATTTTTATCCAAGTGAATCCCTTTACTCACAATACCCACAGCTGCAAGGAATAATATAAAGCGCATAAAAGAAGAAATCAAAATTCCAGTGCCTGCGCTCTTCGTTACAAATGGTATATGTTCGGGTCCTTGAATGCCAGCATCAATTAAGCGATGTGCGCCCGAAAATGTAATATAACCACCAACGGTTCCTCCCACAATGGTAACTATAGCAAGTAAGGAAATTTTTTCAGGAATAAAAGTATGATGTACCGCTTGCAAAATAGGAGGGTGTGCTGCATAAACTATAACAAGCGTAAGACCAATTTTAATAATGCCTAAGTACTTGGTAAGTTGGTCTAACATTTTACCAATTTCTTGTACCCAAAAAATACAAATTGCAACTATACCACTAATAATAGCACCTTGAGCAAAGGGAATGCCTGTCAAAATATTTAATGCCAAACCACAACCTGCAATATTGCCGATATTAAAAGCAAAGCCCCCAAGCACAACTAAAGCTGAAAGCAAATGTCCTAATCCAGGCAAAAGTTCATTGGCAATTTCTTGTGCACGCATTCCACTCAATGTAATGCTGCGCCAAATATTAATTTGTGCACCAAAATCTAAGAGGATAGAAAGTAAAATAACAAAGCCAAAACTGGTAATTAATTGTTCAGTATAAAATGAAGTCTGTGTTAAAAAACCAGGTCCAATGGAAGAGTTGGCCATTAAGAATGCAGCGCCCAAACTCAATCCCGACATTGATCTTAGAGAAGGATTGTTATTACTTATATTTGATTTCAATCTTATTATCTTTTAGTGTTTTATAAATTCCCGTTGCAAATTCAATTGCATTTTCTCCGTCTCCATGTATACAAATGGTATCCACATTTAAATCAATCACTTCACCTTGCAAGGAAACTACTTTATGTTCCTGAATCATTTTTAACAATTGCGCATTTACTTGGTCCAAGTTTTCTATCAAGGCATGGTCTAAATGCCTTGGTGTGAGTTGACCATTGTTTTGGTAAGTCCTGTCGGCAAAAGCTTCTCTTGCAAAAGGTTGGCCTAAAAGTAGAGCTTCTTGAATAGTATGACTCCCACTTAATCCATAAATACAAAGGGCGGGGTCGATGGCGTGAATGGTTTGAATAAATGTTTTACTTAATACAGGATCTTTTGCACAGTCGTTGTACAATGCACCATGCAATTTTACATGATGAATTTTAGCGCCCATGGGCACTGCTATTTTTTCAAATAAATAATATTGTTCAGCAATTAATTCGGCTAGTTCAAGTAAGGATAAAAATTGGGAAACTCTACCAAAATTTTCGGGGTCGTTGTAGCTAGGGTGGGCGCCAATGGCAACCCCATTTTCTTGTGCTAATTCAATCGTTTTTTTGATGGTGTCTGCAGTGCCAGCATGGAAGCCGCAGGCAATGTTGGCACTGCTAATAAAGGGCATTAAATCGGCTTCATTGCCAATGCCTTCTCCCATATCACAATTGATATCAATGCTGAAAGGATTCATAAAGGTTCCGATATAATTGATGAGCG
>CANGMV010000071.1 GCA_947454745.1 Bacteroidota bacterium
TCTATCTTAGAACTTTCTCAACAAAAATATATGAAGTTGATGGTAGGAGAGGGTAAAAATAATTTCATTGTAGAATGGAATGAAAATAGAGAAGAGGATCTTGAGCCAGGACACGTGGATACTTTTGATGCATGGGAAACCAAGGCCGATTTAGATGCCTTCAAGGATGAGCCTACCAATGAATCATCTTTAGAAGAAGGAGATTTTGATCCTAGTTTAAACTAAGCTTCAGTTAATACCGATTTTCCTAGTAAGGTTTTTACAGCATCTGCAATGGCAAGTGCATCGTAATGGCATTCGTGGTGTAATTCTTTTAAACTACCATGTTCAACAATGGCATCAGGAATGCCTAGTATTTTAATTTGACTTTGATAGCCATGGGCGTTCATAAATTCAAGTACTGCCGAGCCTAAACCCCCTACTACAGTGGCATCTTCTACTGTTACAATCTTATCATAATTTTGGAATACTTCATGTAATAGCTCCTCGTCGATAGGCTTCACAAAACGCATGTCATAATGCGCAGGATCCATTCCTTCAGCTCTTAAATTGCGAATGGCAGTTTGTGCAAAATTACCTGGATGGCCCAAGCTTAAAATAGCAATTTCTTTTCCGTCTTTTAATTTTCTTCCTTTGCCTATTGTTAATTTTTCGAAAGGCTTTCTCCAATCCACCATCACACCTTCGCCGCGAGGATATCTAATCACCACTGGCAATTGAATTTCTGGCAGCTGGGAAGTATACATTAGGTTGCGCAATTCTTGTTCATTCATTGGCGCAGCAATAATCATATTTGGGATACACCTAAAAAATGCAATATCGTAACAACCATGGTGGGTTGGGCCGTCTTCGCCCACTAAACCAGCACGATCTAAACAAAATACAACAGGCAATTTTTGCAAAGCAACATCATGAATTACTTGGTCATAAGCGCGTTGCATAAAGGAGCTGTAAATATTACAAAACACTTTCATGCCCTGTGTTGCTAAACCAGCACTTAGGGTAACAGCATGTTGCTCACAAATACCTACATCAAAAGCACGATGTGGCATAGCATCCATCATAAATTTAAGGGAGGATCCACTCGGCATCGCCGGCGTGACACCCATAATGTTTGCATTTTTTTCCGCTAATTCTAATATGGTATGACCAAAAACATCCTGGTATTTAGGAGGCTGAGGGGTCTCAATTTTTTTCTTAATAATCTCTCCGGTTACTTTATCAAACAAGCCAGGAGCATGCCATTTAGTTTGGTCTTTTTCAGCAAGTTCATATCCCTTTCCTTTCACCGTAAGAATATGTAAAATTTTAGGACCAGGAATTTCGCGTAAGTCTTTTAAAGTGTCCACCAACTTGGTAATATTATGTCCATCAATCGGACCAAAATACCTAAGTTGTAATGCTTCAAATAAATTGCTGCTTTTGGAAACAACTCCTTTCAAACCCGCTTCCACCTTGGAAGCCATGTCGCGCGTAAAATGTTTACCTACAGGCAATTTGCCCATTAAATCCCAAAGTTCGTCTCTAAATTTATTGTAAGTTGGAGAAGTACTAATGTCGGTTAAATATTCTTTTAATGCACCCACATTTGGGTCGATGCTCATGTTGTTGTCATTCAAAATAATCAACACATCACTATCAGCTACACCTGCATGGTTCATTGCTTCAAAAGCCATACCTGCAGTCATAGAACCATCTCCAATGATTGCTACCGATTTTCGATCTTCGCCTTTGTACTTAGCTGCCATGGACATGCCTAAAGCCGCTGAAATGGAAGTGGAAGAATGGCCCACGCCAAAAGTATCGTACTCGCTCTCGGAGCGTTTAGGAAATCCACTCAGACCATTGTATTTGCGATTGGTTGCAAATACATCGCGACGACCAGTAAGGATCTTATGTCCATAAGCCTGATGACCTACGTCAAAAACCAATTGGTCATATGGGGTATTGTAAACATAGTGCAAGGCAACGCTCAATTCCACTACGCCAAGGCTGGAAGCAAAATGCCCACCTTGCACGCTCACCACATCAATAATGTACTGACGCAGTTCGTCACACACCTGATGCAATTTTTCCCTAGACAGTTTTTTTAAGTCGTCTGGGTTGTTAATGGTTTTCAATAAAGGGCCCGCCTCAAAATGCATTCGAAATATTTATGATGTAAAAGTAAGTTAATAACATAAATAAAGGTCAATTGTTTACGCTAAAATCCAAAGTCCCCACTTATCTAGGAATATTGCCTTTAATCTAATAGTTTGGCCTAAAAGCGGGGCTATTTGAGTAAATTTGGGTACTATGAAAAAGAACAGTCGTATTTTTTGGATATGTCAAATCGCTGGTTGGTTCAGCTATGCGTTAACGATTGTGTTTTTTGCCTATGTCTTGGAAAAACAAGTAAGTACTGTTTTTTTGAAAAGAATCATTGTGAGCGTGTTTTTGGGGATTCTATTAACCGGCTTGCTAAGACAATCTATTATTAAAAATCAATTAAGACCTCCTGCTCCTTCAAATCAATGGTGGAAGATTTTTTTATTAGTACTATTTTTCTCATTTGTTTACAGTTTCATTTCGGATTCTTTGATCGAAATTTTCAGGTTGTATGAACCAAGGGGCGGTATAAAAACGGATAATAATTTTGTTTTTTCTATTCCAGAAATTGTAAAAAGTTGGGACTCAACAAGGGTTGGAAAAAGATTTTTATTTGGTTTAATTTTTGACACGCCGATCTTTTTAGTGTGGATTTCTATTTATATTCTTTGGCACTATATTGAGTTTACCAATTCGGAGGCTATTAATAAAGTAAAATTAGAAACGCTCATTAAAGAGTTGGAATTAAAAACAATTAAGTCGCAAATTAACCCGCACTTTATTTTCAATGCATTGAATAGCATTCGTGCATTGGTGGACGAAGATCCGCAACGTGCAAGACAAGCCATCACCGAGTTGAGTAATATTTTAAGAAGTAGTATTCAGGTAGATAAAGTGGAAGTAACTAGCTTAGAAAAAGAATTGGCAATTGTGAAAGATTACCTTGCATTGGAGTACATCCGATTTGCAGACCGTCTTCAGATTGTTTACGAAATTGACGAAAACACTTTACAGAATCAGTTGCCTCCAATGATGTTGCAAACACTTGTCGAAAATGCCATCAAACACGGCCTAGGCAAGCAACCTGGTAATTGCATTATTAAAATTGTATCTAAATTTGAGGACCATAAACATGTACTAAAAGTAGTGAATACGGGTGTATTGCAAAGTTCCGACAATGATGGATTCGGATTGCAAAGTACAAGAGAGCGTTTGAATATTTTATATCGTGGTGAAGCGTTGTTCGAAATTTATCAATGCGAGCCCACGCAAGTAACAGCAAAATTAGTAATACCTATACATTAGAAAACAAGTAGCAATGAGCATGACACCTATCAAAGCGATCATTATTGACGACGAAAGATTAGCGAGAAACGAATTGAAAAAATTGCTTGAACAACACCCCGAAATTCAAGTCGTAGACGAGGCGAGCGGTGTTGATGAAGGAGTGGAAAAAGTAGATATTGCAAGACCTGATTTAATATTTTTGGATATTCAAATGCCAGGCAAAACAGGTTTTGATTTATTAGCGGAATTGGAAAAAGCGCCACGTGTGATTTTTACGACCGCCTATGACGAGTTTGCCTTAAAAGCCTTTGAAGTAAACGCATTGGACTATTTATTAAAACCAATTGATCCGAAAAGATTGGCCGATGCCATACAAAAACTACAAACCGAAATACAATTAGAACAAGCTAGCTTAAATGGCACCAATCGTGGTCCTTTAACCGAGGCGGATCAAGTGTTTGTGAAGGATGGCGAAAAATGCTGGTTTGTTAAATTAGCTGAAATAAGATTATTCGAAAGTGTTGGCAATTACGCTAAAGTATACTTCTCTACCCATAAGCCACTGATTTTAAAATCACTGAATGCATTAGAGGATCGATTGGACGATCGTGTATTTTTCAGGGCCAATAGAAAGCATATTATTAACCTTCATTGGATCGAAAAAATTGAACCTTATTTTAATGGAGGTTTATTAGTGGAATTAAAAGGAGGTGAAAAAATTGAAATTAGTCGTCGCCAAACGGTGAAGTTCAAGGAAATGATGAGTTTCTAAAAAACTATGCGTTCAAGCTGTGAATGGCTGCTGCAATGTCTTTGATGAGTGCAGGGTCTTTTTCCACAGCATTGCCTACCACTATAATATCGGCACCCGCTAAGCAGTTTTCTTTTGCTTTTTCGGCAGTGGTAATGCCACCGCCAATGATTAAAGGAATATGAATATACTTGGCTACTTGTTGGATCATGGATGTTGTAATGGCCTGTTTCGCACCGCTGCCCGCGTCCATGTAAATAAGCTTTAATCCTAGCATTTCTCCTGCCATAGCAGTACATGATGCAATATCATTTTTATTGGCAGGAATAGGGTTGGTATTGGAAATGTAAGAAACGGTTGTTGGCGTACCACCATCTACCAGCATATAACCTACTGGAATAATTTCAAGTCCACTCTGCTTTACAAAAGGCGCGCTAATCACATGCTGACCGATTAAAAGTTCGGGATTGCGACCAGAAATCAATGAAAGGTATAAAAGTGCATCGGCCTTTGGCGTAATTTGATCGGGCGAACCTGGGAATAAAATAACGGGTATGCTAGACTTATTCTTAATGGTAGTTACTACTTTATCTAAAGTGTCGGTAACCACTAAACTACCTCCAACAAAAAAGTAGTCAACATTCGACTGAATCGCTATTTCAATTGTTTTTAAAAGTGTACTATCATCCAATTTGTCGGGGTCAATGAGAACCGCGAACGCTTTCTTGGCGCCTATTTTACCTTTGTATATGGTGTCGTAAATCTTATGCTTCATGATCAGTCCTAATTAGTTAATTCAGTCGCTCGAAGCTCAAAAATATCAATTTTAAGCTTAACGAGGGGAAACAATCCCATTTATTACAAAAAAAAATGATTCGACCTGGTTTTTTTTCTTAAGAAACTAACATCTCATGGGGATAATTCATAGAATTCAATGGGGTTATGGGGTTTCGGATTTTTCTAAATCCTTATCCACAGCTGTTGATATTTCGCAGCATGAAGTATGGATTCATAGGGATATTTTCGTATACCCATCAAGGTTTTTGAAAACCTAGCGGGAAAACTGATAATACCCTATAAATAGAATACGACCATGGCTAACCCAAAAACAAAAACTAGCGCGAAGAAAGGACTTGCATTCTCTCGCCGATTTACAAAAGACAATGTGTCTCCATTTGATCAATTTGACTACGACTATCGTGATAGCGTAATCAAAAATCCAAACGGAGAAAAAGTGTTTGAAATGACCAATGTAGAAGTTCCAAAACAATGGAGCCAAATTGCTACGGACATTTTAGCACAAAAGTATTTTAGAAAAGCAGGTGTACCACAAGCAGATGGTTCACTAGGCAGAGAAACTTCGGTAAAGCAGGTTGCACACCGTATGGCAAATTGTTGGAGAGTATGGGGAGAGCGCTATGGTTATTTTGCTACTACAAATGATGCACAAGTATTTTATGAAGAATTAGTATATAGTATTTTAAACCAAGCATGTGTGCCTAACTCGCCACAATGGTTTAATACTGGATTACACGAAAGCTATGGTATTACAGGCGGTGCGCAAGGTCACTATTATGTGGATCCAACCGACAAGCAATTAAAGAGATCAACTAGTGCTTATGAGCGTCCTCAACCGCATGCTTGTTTTATTTTGAGTGTGAGCGATGATTTAGTGAACGAAGGGGGTATTATGGATTTATGGACAAGAGAGGCAAGAATTTTTAAATATGGTTCTGGAGTGGGCACGAATTTCTCACAAATTCGTGGTGCGAATGAAAAATTAAGTGGTGGTGGTTCTTCTAGTGGCTTAATGAGCTTCTTGAAAATTGGCGACCGCGCTGCAGGTGCAATCAAATCGGGTGGTACCACACGTCGTGCTGCCAAAATGGTTTGTTTGGATTTAGATCACCCTGAAGTTTTAGAATTTATTAACTGGAAAGTACAAGAGGAAGATAAAGTGGCTGCATTAGTAGCTGCAGGATATGATAATGGTTATGAAGGAGAAGCATATGCAACTGTTTCAGGTCAAAACTCAAATAACTCTGTACGTATTCCGAATAGCTTCTTTAAAGCTTTGTCTGAGGACGGCAATTGGGAATTAAAAGCACGTACCGATGGCCGTGTTATGAAGTCCATTCCTGCAAGAGAAGTATGGGAGCAAATTGCAAACGCAGCATGGCGTTGTGCGGATCCAGGTACACAA
>CANGMV010000072.1 GCA_947454745.1 Bacteroidota bacterium
ATACCAGTTCGCTCATTGGTACTATAACCTGTTTCGCCCCACACTTCTTTAATGCCTAAATCCTCGGACCACTCTTTTAAATCAAATGGCGCTTCGGCCATTTTAGTTCTTTCGGCATCGGTAGATTCTACCACATCGTCATAAAAACCTGGTATAGTAATGTGGTTGTTTTCGTCATGACAAGAAGCAATCATTTTAGATAAGATCGTAATAGGATTGGCAACTGCTCCGCCGTATACACCGCTATGTAAATCACGGTTTGGACCTGTAACCTCTACTTCAATATAGCTTAATCCACGCACGCCAATATCAATAGAAGGCGTGTCCATACTAATCATAGCAGTATCACTAATTAATATCACATCGGCTTTTAATAAATCATGATGTGCTTTTACAAAGGTTGCCAAATTCGGACTTCCGATTTCTTCTTCCCCCTCTATAATAAATTTAATATTCGTGCACATCGTATTGGTCTTGGTCATAATTTCCAATGCCTTTACGTGCATATAAAATTGTCCTTTGTCGTCACAAGACCCGCGCGCAAAAATTTTGCCATCAATAATGGTCGGATCGAATGGACCACTTTTCCAAAGCTCTAATGGCTCAGCAGGTTGTACATCATAGTGTCCATAAACTAATACGGTTGGAAAACTTGGGTCTACTATAATTTCACCATATACAATTGGATGGCCCTCTGTTTCATAAATTTTAGTAGTCGTAGCCCCTGCATCTTGTAAAGATTTTTCTACTGCTTTTGCACAGGTTAACATGTCATCCTTGTTTTCACTTTTTGCACTCACACTTGGGATGCGCAATAAATCCAATAGTTCGTTTAAAAAACGATCCTTGTTTTCGTCTTGAAATTTTTTCCAGCTATTCATGTCTATTTATTTAATCTGAAATTAGTTAAGTTGATGTTTGTGATTGGACAATACATTTTCCATAGTCCAATCTAATTTTTTCTTAAAACTGTGTTGTCTTTTTTCACAATCTTGAATACTGCAAATTGCACAGCTAAAATGCATGCACCCGTCTATATGAATAAAAAATTCAACACTGTCCCCAAATTTACTTTTAATCAAATCGGTAAATTGATCCATAATAGTGTGCGCTTCATGCACATTTAAATACCAAGGCATGGTTAAGTGACAATCTATATGTAATAATGGCCCGTATTTAATTACTCTTAAGTTATGTAAGTCAATCCAGCTGTCATTGCGGTTGCTATTAATTTCTTCAATTACATTTTCGAGCAAAGCCATATCGGCTTCGTCCATAATACCTGCCAAAGAAGCGCGTAAAATTTTATACCCATCATATACTACCCAGCCGCCCAGTAAAATGGCAATGATAGCATCTACTTTTTGAATATTTGTAATAATTAGAATTAGTATTCCAATTGCTACTGAAATGGTAGTGAAAAAATCGATTAAAAATAATTTACCACTTGTTACTAATGCCATGGAATTATTTTTCTTTCCAATGCGCATTACAAATAAGGCAGTTGAAATATTAATAATCGCAATAAGTATTAACAACCAAAAGCCATTGCCTAAATTATGCAAAGTGCCTGGATGAATAAAGCTATCGATGGATTCATAAATAATTAAACACCCTACACCAATAATTAAACTTCCCTGAAATGCGGAGGAAACAAATTCAGCTTTCCCATGCCCGTATGGGTGGTCTTTGTCTTTTGGCTTAGCGGCAATAAACATGCTATAGGAACCCACAATGGTAGCAACAATATTTACTACACTCTCTAAAGTGTCCGACAAAACTGACAGAGCATGCGTCATCAAAAAAGTGGCCACTTTTAATAGGAATACAATAACAGTTAAGCCCGTTAAATAATATTGAATTTTTAAGTTTTGCTTAGAATTGTGCACGCTCTGAATTTGAAAAATGGAGGAATGGAGACTAACTATTATTTTGACTTAATAGCTATTGCGTATTTGTTTTGAACAAATTCCCAATTCACTAAATTCCACCAGTTATTGATATAGTCAGGACGCTTGTTTTGGTATTTTAAATAATAAGCATGTTCCCAAACATCTAATCCTAATAAAGGGGTTCCTTGCACTTCGGCAATGTCCATTAAAGGATTGTCTTGATTCGGAGTTGAACTTACTGCAAGGCTGCCATCTTTTTTTACCAACAACCAAGCCCAGCCACTTCCAAATCTTGTTTTGGCAGCTTCACTAAATGCTTTTTGGAAATCAGCAAAAGAGCCAAAAGTTTTATTGATAGCATCGGCTAATGCACCTGTTGGCGCTACCGAAGGAGCCGGTTTCATTAATTGCCAAAATAATTCGTGGTTATAATGCCCGCCTGCGTTATTGCGCATTTTTGACGAGTATTTAGAAATAGTATTTAGCAATGACACTATGGATGTATTGGCTGTGTCAACTTTTTCAGCAACACATGCATCTGCTAAGTTTTTTGCATAAGTAGCAGCATGCTTTGTATAATGAATTTCCATTGTCAAAGCATCAATGTAAGGCTCGAGTGCATTGTATGCATAAGGCAATGGCTGTTGTTGAAAAGCCGAAGCTTCGCTTGCAATTGCAGGAGCTATTTTCGAAACCAGAGGCATTGCAGCTAGGGCAATACCAGCTTTACCAGTTTTAGTTAAAAATTGGCGTCTGTTTTGATTTGAAGTAGTCATGGTATTATTTTTTAAAGTACTTACGTAAAGTTACTTTAATTGGCTGTAAAAGTCGGTAGTAAAATTCTTGATTAAATAACTGAGAATCGCGCATGGCTTTATAGGTTAAAAAGAACCCTACGGGGATTAGGATTGCCGATGACAACCACATGCCCTTATAAACTGTCCATTCCCCTGATTTGGCAAATTTTTCTCCAAAATTGTTCAGTAAAAAAAAGACAACAAAAAAGACAATTGCCAATACCATTGGAGTGCCAAGCCCTCCCTTACGAATGATGGATCCTAAAGGCGCCCCAATTAAAAACAAAACCATACAAGCAAAGGAAAGCGTGAATTTACGATGCCATTCAATCGCATGGTAGGCACTAGCCGTTTCATTTTCTTTATAGGTGTCTCTTATGGTGGCTACATTATTTAAAATTGAGGTAAATTGATACCCTACGTTTTCTACAATACTTAATCTTAGTGAATCAGGAACAATAGCATTGATATTATTAATGGAAGGCACTTTGCCTTGAGCAGTAAACAAATGCGAACTATCCTTGTAAGTGAAAAACCTTAAGTAGGGGGCCACTTCGCTACGCACTCTTTTAATATATACACTGTCCTTGTTATTTAATGAATCCATGGCATGGCTTAATTGCCTTACACTTAACATTTTAGGGTCATAAATATTATCATTCCCCTTGTTCATCTGAAAACTCTTAAGGTCAAATACTTTTTTATATTCTTTAAAATAGAGCCTAGTAAATTCAGTGTTAGTGGTATTTTTAAGTCCTCTTTCCTGATACCTCCAGCCATTATACATAATGAACTCTAAGAATTTTTTGTCTTTGGAAACACGCATCACGCCCCATTCCGCCATGATCATATTGTCCTGCAAATTGAATTTTTTTTCAAAAATGACAATATTTCGAATCACACTATCATTGGCTTCTTTCTTTCCTAATTTAATCACGTAGCCGTCGATCTTGTCGTAAAAAACACCTTCTTTAATATCTAATGCAGGCTTGGCAACAATGATCTCGTATTTTAAACTCGTTAATTTCATTTGGGTTACTGGAATAATATTATTCGCAAACAAAAATGCAATGCCCGATAAAAACACAGTGAATAAAAACAAAGGACGCATAAAGCGGATCAAAGGAATACCTGCTGCTTTAATGGCAATAAGTTCAAAGCTTTCTCCTAAATTCCCAAAAGTCATGATAGAGGAAAAAAGCAAAGCCAATGGCAAAGCGGTGGTGAAGGTACTAGCCGAAACCAATCCAATTAATTCTAGAATGGTAAATAGGTCTAAACCTTTTCCAACTAAATCGTCGATGTATAGCCAAAAAAATTGCATCGTCAGCACAAATGTCGAAATAGTAAGTGCTGCCAAAAAAGGCCCAATGAAAGCCTTAAGAATTAGTATGTCTAATTTTTTGAACAAGTTGTGGGTACTAGCTACCTATGCGATGAAAAAGGTCTTTTATCTGATATTCCCAAAGTTGGCTTTGGTCTTTGATTTCGTTTTTCTCTGCAAAGTCTTTGATGATTAAAATGGTTTGGTTAGAAATTTCTGTTTTCTCCACTCTAAATTCAAAGTATTCATTTTTTTCTCCATGTAACCATCTAAAACGGATGAATTTATCTTCCTCTTGGTCAACCAATTCTGCTTTATCAGGTGTGCCGCCATTCCATGAAAAACTAAACACATTCTCCCATTCGTCTACTTTATCTGCAAACCATTCTTGTAATCCAGATGCTGTGGAAAGAAATTCAAATAATATGCCTGGTGAACATCTCACTGGAAACTCTAATGTAAATAATTGTTTCTTACTCATAATACGCTATATCCTCTTAATAATTAATTAGTTCGTTAGGTGCAATAATAATAATTAAAGGCTAGGTTCCAAGTTTTTTTCAATGTTTATTCGTTAACATTTAGCCAATACCTACTTAAGTAACCCTTAAAGCTAGTTTAACTTATTGAAAATCAATAAGTTAAAAACATTTCGAACATCGGAAATATTTGTTCCAACCCTGCCTTATCTTTGCCTCCCTAAAGTTGAATTATGTTTAATAGTCTTAGTGAGAAATTAGAATCTGCGTTTAAGCACTTAAAAGGCCAAGCGCGTATCAATGAACTGAATGTTGCCAATACCTTAAAGGATATTAGAAAGGCGCTTTTAGACGCCGACGTAAATTTTAAAATTGCTAAGGAGTTTACAGATAGTATTAAGGAAAAAGCCATCGGGGAAAAGGTAATTAATGCCATTAGCCCGGGTCAATTAATGGTTAAAATTGTGCAGGATGAATTAACTGCTTTAATGGGATCCGAAGCAACTCCCTTAAGTTTAACGAGTAATCCAACCATTATATTGGTTGCTGGTTTACAAGGAAGTGGTAAGACTACATTTTCAGGAAAATTAGCCACGTATTTAAAGGCACAAAAAAAATCTCCTTTATTGGTTGCTGCCGATATTTATCGTCCTGCAGCAATGGATCAATTGACTGTTTTAGCAGAACAAATTGGGGTAGATATTTTTGTAGAGAGAGAAAATAAAGATGCGGTATCCATTGCACAAAATGCGATTGCCTTCGCAAAACAAAATAATAAAAATGTAATCATTATAGATACTGCGGGACGTTTAGCTGTAGATGAAGTGATGATGAATGAGGTAGCAAATATTAAATCTGCAATCAATCCTCAAGAAATTTTATTTGTTGTGGATTCCATGACAGGGCAAGATGCAGTCAATACAGCAAAGGCTTTCAATGATCGATTGGATTTTACCGGAGTGGTTTTAACTAAGTTAGACGGCGATACAAGAGGCGGTGCTGCATTAAGTATTAAGTACACTGTGAATAAGCCAATCAAGTTTATGAGCAGCGGCGAGAAGATGGATACTTTGGATGTATTTTATCCTGAACGTATGGCTCAAAGAATTTTGGGCATGGGAGATATTACTTCTTTAGTTGAAAAAGCACAGGCGCAATATGATGAAGAAGCTGCTAAGAAATTAGAGAAAAAAATTCGCAAGAATCAATTCGATTTTGAAGACTTTTTAACGCAGATTCAGCAGATAAAAAAGATGGGTAACTTAAAGGATTTGATGGGTATGATTCCAGGAATGGGAAAGAGTTTAAAGGATGTAGATATTAAAGATGATGCATTTAAAGGAGTGGAAGCGATTATACAATCCATGACGGTGATTGAAAGAAGAAACCCCGATATGTTAACGCCAAGTCGCAAACAAAGAATTGCCAATGGTTCTGGTAAAAATATTGGAGAGATTAATGCCTTCATAAAGCAATTTGATCAAATGAAGCAAATGATGAAAATGATGAATGGCTCAATGCCAGGGGGTGGCTTGGGGGGTAAAATGCCTGGTTTAAGAAGGTAATTTGGACATTTTTGGGTGGATTCGTGGTTTTCTATTATATTTGCACCCTTAACCTTATTTGTTAACGCCTATAAATTTCTATTTAAAATGGCAGTAAAGATCAGACTACAGCGTCATGGTAGTAAAAAAAGACCATTCTACTTTATCGTAGTGGCCGACGGACGCGCACCAAGAGATGGTAAATTCAT
>CANGMV010000073.1 GCA_947454745.1 Bacteroidota bacterium
CTAATGGCGAAGTTTTTGATTCTTCAACAGGAAGAGCACCATTGGAATTCGAAGTTGGAAGCGGGATGGTTATTCCTGGTTTTGATAACGGAGTATTAGGAATGAAAGTAGGTGATAAAAAAACAATCAATATTCCATTTATGGAAGCATACGGTCCAAAACAACCAGAAATGATTGTAGAATTCCCAAAAACACAATTTCCTCCCGACTTAAATCCTGAAGTAGGAATGGCATTAACTATGAACAATGGTCAAGGTCAACAATTTCAAGTCATTGTGGTAGAGGTAAAGGAAGAAGTGGTTGTGTTAGATGCGAACCATGCTTTAGCTGGACAAGATTTAACTTTTGACTTAGAGTTGGTAGGTATTGATACACCATCTAAGATCATCACTGAATTTTAATTGTTTACATTAGCAATATAAAATCTAATTTTTAAAGGCGTTCCAATAAAAGGAGCGCCTTTTTTATTCGCAAAATTCAAATTATCTTCCCACTTTCTTAGTCATCTAATTAATATATCACCCAATGGAATTGCCAACTTTAACCGTAGCAGAAAGATTCATGCGTTATGTGAAAATAGACACACAAAGCGATCCCAATAGCAATACTTTTCCTTCCACAGAGAAACAGAAAAACTTGTCGAATCTATTGGTAATTGAATTGCTTTCATTTGGCATTGAAGATGCACATTTAGATGAGTATGGTTATGTAATGGCCACCATTCCATCCAATTTGTCGAAACAACAGATGGATGATTTGAAAATGAAAAACTTGTCCATTCCCGTGATCTGTTTTTGCGCACACGTAGATACGGCGCCTGATTGTAGTGGTACCGAGGTGAAACCTATTTTGCACAAACAATATAATGGCAATGACATTGTGTTACCCGATGATCCCAGTCAAGTAATTAAGGCAGCAGATTACCCTTACCTTAACTCATTTATTGGTTCGGATATTATTACTGCGTCGGGGAAAACTTTATTGGGTGCTGATGATAAAGCGGGGGTAACGATTATTATGGAGATGGCTAAATATTTAATGGATCATAATGCTATTGTACATGGGCCAGTAAAAATATTGTTTACACCCGATGAAGAAGTGGGCAGAGGAACGGAGCATTTGGATTTAAAAAAAATGGGTGCAGACTATGGCTATACTTTGGATGGAGGGGAGTTAGGTAGTTTTGAAATGGAAACATTTAGTGCCGATTATTTAGTGTTGCATATAGATGGAGTTATTGCGCATCCCGGCGCTGCAAAGGGAGTGATGCAAAATGCCATTAAAGTGGCGGGTGAAATTTTGGCCGCATTGCCCAAAAAAGAATGGTGTCCTGAATACACTGAAGATAGGGTAGGATTTATACATCCGAATCATTTGGAAGGGGGAGCCGAAAAAGCGAGGATTGAATTTTTGGTGCGAGATTTTGATACTCAAAAACTAAAGCAATATGCACAGAGATTATTCCAAATTGCTGAAGAAGTGGTTGCTTCTAATCCTGACTTTTCAAAGGTCAAATTAAGTATGGAGGTTACTGAACAGTATCGAAATATGCGAGAAATTATCGACCAACATCCCGAAATTGTGAGCAGGGCTTTAAAAGCATATGAACGAGCAGGGGTAAGGCCAATTACGAGTCCAATACGCGGGGGTACCGACGGCAGTAGGATGAGTTTTATGGGCTTGCCAACACCGAATATATTTACAGGGATGCAGGCTATTCATAGCAAGCACGAATGGATAGGTGTTAGAGATATGGTAAAGGCGACAGAAGTATTGGTGAATTTGGTAGAAATAATTTAACTTTAAAAAATAAATTAAACGATATGTTGTTTTTGTTAGATGTTGCAGAAAATAAAATTTCATTATTAAGCTTATTGCAAAAGGGCGGATGGATTATGTACCCTTTGTATGCTTTATTAGTGATTGCCATTTTTGTGTTTATTGAGCGCATGTTAGCGATAAAAAAAGCAGGGGCAATTGATCCTAAATTCATGTTTATTATTAAAGACAATTTGTTGTCTGGCAATATTGCTGCTGCGAAAAGTTTTGCAAAAAACACCGACAGTCCTGTTGCAAGAATTATAGAAAAAGGGGTGTTAAGAATTGGAAAGCCTTTGGATGCAATTGAAAAGAGTATGGAAAATGTGGGTCGATTGGAAATGTATTCCATGGAGCGCAATTTAAATATATTGTCATTGGTGGCAGGAATTGCACCTATGTTTGGTTTCTTGGGTACGATTGTAGGTATGGTGCAATTGTTTTACGGCATTGCGTCAACAGGAGAGTATACATTAAATACGATTGCTGGAGGTATTTATACAAAAATGATTACATCGGCAACGGGGTTGATTATTGGCTTGATTGCTTATGTTGGCCATAATTATTTATCAACGCAAATTGATAAAACGGCAAATAAGATGGAAGTGGCAAGCGCCGACTTTTTAGATATTTTACAAGAAACAACGCATTCATAAATTAGCATCATGAATTTAAGAAAGCGATTAAGAGATCAGCCCGAAGTACACACAGGCGCACTGAATGATATTTTGTTCATTTTGCTATTGTTCTTTTTAATAGTGTCCACATTAGCAAACCCCAATGTGATTAAAGTATCTAATCCTAAATCATCAAGTGATACAAAAGCAAAACAAACGGTAGTCGTTACGATCGATAAGGATCAGCATTTGTTTATTGGATCTACTCCTGTAGTAATTGATTCTTTATCGAGCCAATTAAAAACATTCTTAGACAAGGAGACCGAAAAGCCATCTGTAGTCATAAACGGTGACAGCGTAGCTAAATTGGGTGTTACAATTCAAGTAATGCAAATAGTGAAGCAATTAGGTGCGACACCAGTAGTTGCAGTGGATCCAAGTCACTAACTCCGATCTTTCTCCGATCTTTTTTAAAAGCTAATATTTAAGAGCGATGTTTAAGACTAGCCCTTAACATTCTATCTTTACCAAACATGTCCTGACGTAATTCAGCATGGTAGCCCATTTCGTCAAATAAGGCAAGTAATGCTTTTCCTTGGTCATAATGCATTTCAAAAAACAATTGACCGTTGGGGCTTAAATATTGTTTACCCAGCCTTGCAATGGTTCGGTAAAATACAAGCGGATCCTCGTTGGTTACAAATAAAGCAATACTGGGCTCAAAGTTTTTTACTTGTGCCTGCATATTTATATTTTCTTTAAATGGGATATAGGGAGGGTTGCTCACTATAATATCAAACTGATTCGGCAAATAGGTAGTGCTCAAAATATCTTCTTGCATCCAGCTTATATCGGCATTTAATTGAGTTGCATTTTGTTTGGCAACGTTTAACGCGCCTTCGCTAATATCTAATCCTGCAATCATGCAATTAGGTAATGCTAATTTTAATGCAATAGGAATGCAACCCGACCCAGTACCTATATCTAGTATCTGTAATGGTTTGTCAACAATATGCGCATATTCAATAATCCAGTCTACTAATTCTTCGGTTTCTGGCCTTGGGATAAGTACGCTTTCGTCCACCTTATATTCGTTTCCCATAAACCAAGCTTTGCCGGTAATATATTGAATGGGCATGCCCTTTTTTAAGTCGCCAAGTGCGGCTAGTAATTGTGTTGTTTGCTTTTCATCGAGCTCGGCCTCCTTGTTAATTGCTTGTTGTAATTGGTTCCAACCTGTAACGTGCTCAAATAAGATAGAAAGCAAGCTGTTTAATTCGATGCTTTCATATACTTCCGCCAACTGCTTTTTGAAATCTAATTTAAGTGCTTGTAAACTCATACTGCAATGTTACAAATGATTGATCATTATGAGTTAGCTTTGCCGGGTTATTATTTAGCATTATCCCAAATGGATCCTTTTTTTTACAATACCATCGAACAGCCAGCCATTGCGGAGTTTAAAGACCGTGGCAGTAAGTTTATTGCATATAGTTTTCCTGTACTTGGGATTGATGCATGTAAAAAGCAATTAGCGCTCTTAAAAAAAGAACATCCTAAGGCGGTGCATCATTGTTTGGCTTATCGAATAGGGATTGAAGGTTCCACTTTTAGAGTGAGTGATGATGGAGAACCTTCGGGATCGGCAGGGCGCCCAATTCTTGGTCAAATTGATAGCAAACAACTTACTAATATTATGGTTGTGGTAGTGCGCTATTTTGGCGGTACTTTATTAGGGGTGCCTGGATTAATTAATGCATATAAAACAGCTACCTCTTTGGCATTACAATTGTCACCCATCATTCAAAAGCCAGTTGAGATTAACTATGAATTGAATTTCGATTATCATCAAATGAATGAAGTAATGATGATTGTAAAACAATACAATTGTTCGGTAGTGGAACAAGTTGCACAGTTATTTGTGGAATTAAAAATAGGAGTACCCAAGCATCGTTTAGAGGAAGTCTTAAATAAAATAGATGACTTGCAAGGAGTCGCTTATAAAACTGCACTTATTGTGTAAATTAAAATAGTAATTCGAACTAGTATTTATAAAAACCTGCTCCTGATTTAACACCTAACTTTCCGGCAGCGACCATTTCCACTAATAAAGGGCAGGGTGCATATTTTTCGTTTTGGAATCCATCGTGCATGATGTCTAAGATATTTTTACAAACATCTAATCCTATATAATCGGCTAGTTGCAAAGGTCCCATGGGATGAGCCATACCTAGCTTCATAATTTCATCGATAGTTTGCGCGTCACTAATGCCTTCGGAAAATGCATGAATTGCTTCATTAATCATGGGCATTAATATTCGGTTGGCAATAAATCCGGGTGCATCTTTTACTACACAAGGTATTTTGTCGATTGTTTTTGTTAATGTTACAATCGCACTTGAAGTAGCTTCATCAGTGGCTGCGCCATTAATAATTTCAACCAGCTTCATAACTGGGACTGGGTTCATAAAATGCATTCCAATTACCTTTCCTGGCCTATTGGTGACAGCGGCAAGTTGTGCTATGGAAATGGAGGAAGTGTTGGTGGCTAATATGCAATCTGCTTTTGCAAATTGATCCATCTGCTTAAAAATACTTTTTTTTATCTCGCTATTTTCAGTGGCAGCTTCTACAATCAAATCCACGTCGGTAACACCCAATTCGATGGAAGTGAAGTTTGCTATGCGATGTAGGGTATGTGCCTTGTCATTGGAACTAATGAGGCTTTTATTAATTTGTCTATCCAAATTTTTCTCAATCGTTTGAATGGCCTTATCTAGTGCCGACTTTTGCGAATCAATTAAATGAACTTGAAATCCTTTTTGTGCAAACACATGCGCAATCCCATTTCCCATGGTACCTGCACCAATCACGGCAATCTTTTTCATTCAACTAATTTTTAGATTTATAATCTCCTCGTTTCCATGAATCAATAAAGCTTTTCCAAGCTGCTGGGTTCAAAATATTCATTGGGGGTAATTGCCCAGAATAGTAATATTTGGAAGCCTGGTTGGTTAAAGATGCGCCTACAGCCTCTTTGCCATCTCTCGGAAGGCTCGCTAGTATAATTCTTTTTTGACTCTCGCTTGTATTTTTGCGCGCTGTTTCATATAAGTCGTCATCCACTTTCGCATTCACAAAATCTCTTTCAAATTGTGCTCGAGTTGGACGTGGTTTTAAAATAGTTGCAGGTAAAAAATTGGTGTCATTCACCATTAGCTGTATTACACTGTATTGGTTGCCTTCCAAATTTTTAGGAATTAAAATAGTTCTGTCTTTGAACCCAATACAAGTAAATGTAATATGCTCTCCTTTGTTTACCGCAATGGAAAATACGCCGTCATTATTAGTAATCGTACCACGGCCTTTATGTTGAACAACCACACTTGCGTAAGGAATGGCCTTTAAACTATCGGCAGTCATAACCACTCCGTAAAGTTGTACTACAGAATCTCTATAAATATTAGGAGCCGTTTGTTGTGCCACAAGCGGTTTACTCAATAGGCCTAAAAAGGCTATAAAAATTAAAATAAGGGTCTTTTTCATGTCGTTGCAAATTTAAGCCAGAAGGTTGAAATTTTTGCTAAAATAAGCCCTGCATCAGTTAACTTTGCTCGTGTTTTTAACTTTTTAACAAAAACTTCCAAAATGACAGAAGCAGACATACTGAAAGCGCTGAGTAATGTGCAAGAGCCCGATTTAGGAAAGGACTTGGTGACTTTAAATATGATACAGGATTTAAAAGTAGATGGCAACAATGTAGGCTTTACAATTGTGTTAACTACGCCAGC
>CANGMV010000074.1 GCA_947454745.1 Bacteroidota bacterium
CCACATGCACTGCCCGCTCCGTGTGCTGGATAAATTACAATATCATCAGACAATGGCATGATTTTATTACGCAATGAATCATACAAATGTGCCGCTAATATTTCCTGTGTTAATTCCGCTTTTACTTTTTGTGCTAAGTCGGGGCGGCCTACATCACCAATAAATAAAGTGTCTCCACTAAACAAAGCCACTTCCTTTCCGTTTTCATCTATCAGCAAATAACAAGTGCTCTCCATGGTATGACCTGGTGTATGTATTACTTTAATTTTTACCTTTCCTAACTCAAGTATTTCTCCATCTTTAGCTGAATGAAAATCAAAAGCAGGTGCAGCAGTAGGACCATATACAATAGTAGCACCGGTTTTTTTAGCAAGGTCTACATGTCCTGAAACAAAATCGGCATGAAAATGTGTTTCTAATACATATTTTATTTGCGCTTTGTCTACAAATGCTTTTTGTAAATAGGCATCTACTTCTCTTAATGGATCAATGATAGCCACTTCGCCTTCACTCATAATATAATAAGCACCTTGTGCAAGACAACCCGTATAAATTTGTTCTACTTTCATTTCAGATAGTTTGATAATCTTGTTTAAAGATCCGACATAAAATTAGCTTTTCCGGTGACAAAAATCACTTTTGATCAAATTTATTAATTAAGTGATAAATAGTACATAAATTGTACGCCATTAACACGATGTTTGCAAAAATTGAATCATGGAATTGTTAGGATATGCGGCTTCTATTTTAATTGGAATTTCTTTAGGCCTTATTGGCAGTGGTGGCTCCATTTTAACAGTACCCGTGCTGGTGTATCTTTTTCATGTAGATCCATTGCTTGCAACCACTTATTCTTTATGTATCGTTGGGGTGAGTAGTATCGCTGGTGTTATTTCCCGTTTAAGACAGCGACTATTGGATTTAAAAATTATTTTACTTTTTGGAGCGCCTTCTATTTTTGGCGTTTTTTTATCGAGAAAATTTATTCTACATGCCATTCCTACTCAGTTTACACTTTTTCAAAATACGACTGTAAGCAAGAATAGTTTTATCATGTTGTTTTTCGCAACGCTTATGTTGGCATCGGCCATCTCAATGATACTCGGTAAAAAAAATGTGGAAGTGGAAGGTCAAAAGCCTGTATACGGCTACTCGCTTTTATTTGTAGGCCTCGCCGAGGGTTTAGTTACTGGTATTGTTGGTGCTGGTGGAGGATTTCTAATCATACCTGCATTAGTGATTTTGGGTAAACTGCCTATGAAAAAAGCAATTGCTTCTTCTTTATTTATAATTACTATTAAATCATTAGTTGGCTTTAGCGGGGATTTGATGCATGTAACTGTCGACTGGAAATTCTTAGTAAGCATTGTTTTGTTGGCAACACTTGGAATAATTACCGGTAACTATTTAAATAAAAAGATGGATGGCGCTAAATTAAAAAAGGGCTTTGGATGGTTTGTGCTTAGTATGTCCCTTATCATTATGTTTGAGCAGTTTTTTGTTTAAGGCATCCACTTTAACCACAAATTACTTTAGGAAAAACTACCACACTAAGTTATTTATGATTTCCATAAACAAAGGCTTCCATTACAAGCATGGACTGTATCGCATCTGCGGCAGTACATGGATTATCGCCCTGTCCTAAAAAGTAAGATACACATTTTTCAATAAGATTTTGTTGATTATGCGCCGGAGGATTAAATTCAAACTGCTCCATAACTCCATTTTTTTCAACAGTGATGGTTTGACCAAATACTGGGAAACTAATTGTTCCTAATTCTCCAATGATTTTAAATTCGTCTTTTTCAATTTCTTCTTCAATTGCAAAACACCAAGCCCCCTTAAAATGAATATTGTTTTCTAATAGAATCTCGCCATGCACCGTGTCTTCTACTGCATAAAGTCCTGCTTTATTAGAAGACTTCCCGCTATACGACAAAGCTTGACCAAAAAAATATAAAACCAAATCTAACTGATGAGGGGCCAAGTCATAAAACAAACCACCGCCTGCCAACTCTTTATCTACACGCCAATTGTTTGTATAATAATCGGGCGTACCTGCTTTTTTATGCATCGTTAAATGCACCGCACTAATTTTTCCAATATAATTTTCAGCTAATAATTCCTTCACTTTTAAAAACAAGGGTAGCGCACGACGATAATGCGCCACTACTAGTTTGCCGTTTAATTTTTCAGCCTCCTCTTGCATACGCATACAAGCTGCAACCGTTGTTGACATTGGCTTTTCTACATACACAAATTTGTTGGCGCGCAAAGCCTCCATTGCATAATCTTCGTGAACATTGGGGGGCGTGGCAATATAAACTGCGTCAATTTCGCGATGATTTATTAATTCAGATGCGTTTGTAAATGCATAGGGCACATGATGTCGTTCGGCATAATCTTTTAACAAAGCTTCGTTACGACGCATCACACCCATTAAAATTGAATTCGGTACTTTATTAAAAGCAGGACCACTTTTTTGCTCAGTTACATTGCCGCAACCAATCATACCCCATCTAATTTTATTCATATTAAAGTACTACTAGTTTAAATATTTTTTGAACCACTCTAAATGACTATTGAATCTATGCACTAAATAACTAGGAACCCGAATGCCATGATTTTGATTTGGATAAATAATTAATTGCGTAGGCGTTCCTACCGACTTAAATGCTTGATACATTTGCTCTGCACCAACAACTGGAACATTAAAGTCTGCTTGACTCGCCATAAATAAAGTAGGTGTTTTTATTTCCTTCACTTTAAAGAATGGATAAGATATATCTATCCATTTTTGTAAGTTTTCCCAAGGCTTACCTAACTCCGGCTCATATTGACTAATATACTGGTCAGTACCATAAAAAGACAACATTAATGCACTTCCAGCCCCACTAACTGCAGCTTTAAAACGATGATCTGTCGCAATCGTGTAATTTGTCAAAATGCCCCCATAACTCCATCCTGCAATAGCCATTCTATTAGAATCGGCTATCCCTTCATTAATTAAATAATTTGCAGCTCCAATAATATCTTTCACCTCTTTATTTCCCCAGTCACCATAAATACATTTTGTATAATTAGCTCCCCTTCCACTACTTCCTCTATAATTTACAGCTGCTACAGCATATCCCGCAGCTGCATATATTTGTCTTGTCAAATCAAATGCATATTCATCTTGTGCAACAGGCCCGCCATGAATAAATAAGATCAAGGGTAATTTTTTTACATTGCTATCAGGCAAATACAATATGCCATTTACTTTATTTTGATCACTTGCAATTGCTGAAAATCCTTTCACTACAATTTTCTGAATGCTATTAACAAATACATCCTGAATATGAGTTACTTGTTTAAAAGCTTCCCCTTCATTAAAATACAATTCAAATGGTTTATTTGGGGTGCTAAATAATACAGCCATTTGCCCCGCTTCATTTACATGTAATGCGTTGTACACGCCCGCGTCATTGGTAATTGGTTTTATTTCTCCGGTTATCACATTAAATTGTAAAACATTTTGCTTACGATCATCCTCGGCAGTAGCAAATATTTTTTTTCCATCATTTGACCAATTGAGATTATCCAAGGATAGATCTAATTTTTTAGAAACAATACTTTCTTTAAAGTTTACCAGATCAATGATCCCTAACTGTTGTAAATCATACATATCATATGGATCTTCTGAACTAGACCTTAAAAAAGCTAGTTTAGTATGGTCTGCGTTAAATATTGGATGATGATCTGCTCCCTTATAAGTAGTTAACTTTTTTGGCTTTGCATTTTTTTGAACAGCAAGTAAAAATAAATCGGTATTTGAGTTTTGATCAAAATTGGGCGTCACATTACTTTCATAAGCTATCCAATTGCCGTCATTGCTGATTGACGCATTGGTTTCATTAAATCCACCACTAGTTAGGGTATCTAATACTTTTGTTTGTACATTAAAAACATATAAGTGTGTTTTGCGATTGTCTAAGTAACCTTCTATATCGGCCTTAAAGTGATATCGATCAATTTCGTATGGAAGTCTAATTTTTGTTTTTGAAGTATCTGCGAAACTGGGATCTTTAATTTCAAAAAGTAATTTGCTAGCATCTTTAAACCAATGATATGTAATAATCTCACCTTTTATATGTGTTAACTGAATAGGTTCACCGCCTCTTCGATCCATCAAAAACAATTGATCATCTTCCTTGTCCTCCTTTCCCGCTTGCAAATAAGAAATGTATTTTCCATCCGGACTCCAATTATAATTAGAAACAGCTTTTGACTGCTCAGTTAATGAAACTGTTTCAGTTCCATCTTTCTTAACCATATACAACTGTGCAATATTTTTATCCTTTTGTTCATTTGCTTTTGACTGACTAAATAAAATCCAATTACCATCGGGAGAAATAATAGGATTTCCCAAGTTTGTAATATCGTATACTGAATGTGGATTTAACTTATTTAATGCTCCATTTGTTTTTTGAGCATTAAGTGAAAAATTTAAAAACAGGATAATTAATAATGTAGTTGAGATAATACGCATAGTAATCATAAATTAATGATCTTAAATGTACGAACTTATTTAAAATAAAAAAGGCGAACGCATACAAGATGGTTCGCCTCATTATTATAAAGGAAACTTACTATTTAAACGTAAAGTGTAGCGATATTACATTGGAATTTAAATCGGTGGTTTGCACATAGTGGCCATACCTTACTTCCAAGGAAGCCAAATAGCTATTTTTAAATCCACCCGGAGGCGCTGATCGCATCCCTATTCCATAATAATTACTATTAAAAGCCGAAGACGCATAGTTACTTGTGTAGTATTGCTCTACGGGATTCCCAGCTGCATCTACTTTGTGTTGATACAATGGGGCAAAGTACTTTGTTGCCGTTTGTGTATAGTATCTGTAAAAAGGAGAGAGCGAGAAGAATGGGGTGATTTTATAAGGCACTTCAATACTCGCAGTATGAGAAGTTAATCCCCAATCGTCGGTATAATATCTATAATAAGACCTTATAATTACATCATCCCCAATAAAGTAATTCAATCTTAGTCCAATTGGTAACTTAGTTCTCGAGTCGGGTTGTTTTTCATAACGCTCTAAGTGGTTATTAAAAATCACACGATGAAAAGGCAAACTCAAATAGCCTTCTTGTTTTACCGCGTCAAATAAAATAGCCATTTGCACGCTTTTATTAATTACCTGACTATAAGATAAAGATGCCGTAAATGTGTTTCTTGAAGCAGTTGGATAAGATGTGGACTCGGCCGTTGCACCTGGCAAATAGGAATAGGAAATACCTCTACTTGCATTGGTTTTAATTACAAATTGATCATAAGGTGTTACCAAACTATTCGTGCCCGTTTTATACATTGTTGAGTCATCCTTAGGATAAATCAACGTTACTTGGTCAAAATAGGCTGAGATTTTTGCACCAAACTCACCACCGGTTTTGTTTTTATAACCAACATGACCATCTAATGCAAATGAAGAATAATTATACTCATGAGAATAATAGGTACCAATACCCACTTCGGTGCCTTTATCTAAATTTTCTACCGTCCAGTTTAAAGAAGGATACACTCTTGTTCCACCTGCATTAGAAGCCCCTGTAGGTGAAATGTATTTTTGAGAAGCTGCCGTATGATGATCTACTCCTAATCCCGCTAAAATAGTATGTCGATTTCCGGTTTCACCATATCCTACTAATTTCAATTCCAACATATTCGAAAAGTCATTCAATTGCTCCGAACCTGGAAGTGTAATTGCATTGGCTCCTAATCCCAACAAGGAAGTGCCTCCGCCTGTCACTGCAGAGTGAGATCCGTTTTGCGAATAATAACTTGTCACCAAATTAATTTCTTCCAGTTTTAAAGGACGAGATTGAAAAATATTTTCATAGTGTTGTGTTATCTGCGAATAGCCATGTAAAAACAACAAGTATAATCCAATAAGTGTAAGCGATAATTTTTTCATTCAATACTTATAATAATTTAATCAATTTAATTACAACCACAGCCTCCGCCAGTCTTGCCGCCATTCGCTCCAGCTGCGCCTTCTTTATAAGACTGAAAGTTCATTTCGTTTTTTTCAACTCGTCGGTTGGACAAAGCCATTTCGGCATCGTTCAATTTATTTTTTTGATACTCTTTCACTGTTTCGCAAGAGCTAGCAAAAATCAATAAGAACAACAACGTTAACAAACTGATCTTTTTAGTATGTATC
>CANGMV010000075.1 GCA_947454745.1 Bacteroidota bacterium
AGGCTTTTTTTTATTCCGACATCATTTCTGAAATCACCTGAATAATATCTTCGGTATTGGGTTTTGAAAAATAGTCTCCATCGCTTGCATATGCAGGACGGTGGTCCTTGGAGCTGATGGTTCTTGCAGCAACGTCTAACCAACGGTAACCTCCTTGTTTTTCAATTACTTGTTGATACATATACGCACTAGCACCACCTGGCACATCTTCGTCTACAAATACAATACGATTGGTTTTTTTAAGCGAAGCAACAATCATATGATTAATATCAAAAGGCAATAAGGTTTGCACGTCGATAATTTCACATTCAATGCCTAAAGCGCTTAAACGTAAAGCAGCGTCTTCAATAATTCTTAAAGTGGAGCCATAGGACACCACTGTAATGTCATCCCCTTCTCTTATTACTTCGGGCTTACCCAATGGCACCGTAAATTCGGTAATATTATTAGGCATGGTTTCTTTTAATCGATAGCCATTTAAACATTCAATTAATAAAGCAGGGTCATTGCCTCGCAACAAAGTATTGTACATACCTGCTGCTTGCACCATATTACGTGGCACACAAACAAACATGCCTCTTAAAGAATTAATGATCATGCCCATTGGAGAACCGCTATGGAAAATACCTTCTAAGCGGTGACCTCTTGTTCTAATAATCACTGGACTACTTTGCATGCCATTACTGCGATAATGAATCGTAGAAACGTCGTCACTCAATGTTTGTAATCCGTATAATAAGTAATCTAAATACTGAATTTCAGCAATGGGTCTTAACCCACGCATCGCCATGCCATGGGCTTGTCCCATAATAGTTTGCTCTCTAATACCGGTATCAAAAATACGATCCAACCCATGCTTTGCTTGTAAACCTGCAAAGCCTTGGTTAACGTCTCCTATATTTCCTAAATCTTCTCCAAATGCATACACCAAAGGATTGGTTGCAAACAATTGATCAAAGTATTCATTCAACACTTCATAGCCATTAATCACTTTAGAATTTTCATCGAAAACTGGATCAACCACCGAAACATTCAAAGTACTTTTTGGCGTTTGATTGTATAAGTGCTTACTATAATATGGCGCTTCTTGTTGTAAATAATCGGCCAAGAATTTTTTTATTGTTGCCGCATTTGGATGCGTTGGCATGGATTCTACCAATGTATTTAAAGTCCTAAAAATATTTCTTTTTAGAGGTTCTTTATTACTTACGAGTTCTTGCAAAATTTCATTCGCTTGTTGCAAAGCCGCTCCTTCTAAACCTTGCTGAGCAATAGACACCCCTTCATTTAATTTTTCTTTAATAGGTGTAATATATTTGGACCATGCCAATTCTTTGGCAGCCCTAACTTCTTTTTTAACTTCTGATTCTAAATCCTGCAATGCTTCCTCGGTTGTTAATTCGTTAACGACTAACCACTCACGCATTTTTTTATTACAATCCATTGAGCGCTCCCAATCCAAGCGTTCTGGACTCTTATAACGCTCATGGCTACCGCTTGTAGAGTGCCCTTGTGGCTGCGTTAATTCTTGCACATGAAATAAAACTGGGATATGTGTAGCTCTTGTATAAGCAATGCCTTGCTCGAAGGTTTCACACAAAGCAGCATAATCCCAACCCTTTACTGTAAATATTTTAATGCCGTTGGTGCCTTCTTTTTTCTCAAATCCTCTTAATGCTTCTGAAATAGACCCCTTGGTAGTTTGTAAATGTGTAGGTACCGAAATTCCGTACCCATCATCAAATACAACAATTGCCAATGGTGCTTGAATCACACCCGCTGCGTTTACTGTTTCCCAAAAATGACCTTCGGAAGTACTTGCATCTCCAATCGTACAAAAACAAACCTCATTGCCATCATTGCTTAAATGCGCAAATTGATCTTTGTGTTTAGAAGTTCTAAAACAATTAGAAGCAAAAGCCAATCCCAAGCCGCGCACCATTTGTCCTGCAGTAGGTGCAATGTCGGCAGAGATATTGTATTGATTTATTAGATTATTCCACTCCCCTTTTTCGTTTACAAATGCAGTAGCAAAATGCGCATTCATATTTTTACCACCACTATAAGGGTCGTTATGAACATCGGCATATAATTGTGAAAAATAATGTTCAGTATTTGCAACACCTAACGCAAACATGAAAGTTTGGTCACGGTAATAACCGCTCCTAAAATCGCCTTTTTGAAAAAATTTTGCAAGGGCAACCTGTGCCACTTCTTTTCCATCTCCAAAAATGCCAAATTTAGCCTTCCCGGTTAACACTTCTCTTCTACCCAATAAACTCACTTCTCTACTTGTTAAAGCCACTCGATAGTCGGCTAAAACAGAGCTGCGAAACGCCTCAAAAGAGAGCATGTCCTGTGTAGATACTGCTTCGGCTGTGGATTCCATTTTACAAAAGTAGGGGTCAAAATGCAATAAAAATCAATTCATAGATAAAAACACCTAATTAAGGTTTTTTCAATAATTTAGCCTATCAAAATTGGGTGAAATTAGGGCAAAATTATGGCCTAAAACCCAAAGTTTTATCACCCCTAAAACCACCTTCATTATGAAAATAAAATGCTTGTTTATTGCCCTTTTAATTACCATTGGCAGCTTTGCACAAAGCACTATTAAGTTTGACCAAACCAATCACAATTTTGGTAAAATCAAAAAAGGCATACACAAATCTGTAGTGTTTAATTATACGAATTTAAGTAACAAACCTGCGGTAATTGAATTTGCCAACGCAGAGTGTGGATGTACTCAACCCGACTACAATCAAAATCCAGTTTTGAAAGGTCAAAAAGGAACTATTAAAGTTACCTACACGGCTCCTAATGAAGGGATCTTTAAAAAACGTGTCACTGTAAAATATGCTGGTGAAAAAGACGTAACAGAATTAGTGATCGAAGGAGAAGTTATCAAATAGCATTTAATATTAACTTACATCAGTTAATATTTAGAACAAATACTTATACACGAAGCGCTCATTTTGCAATGGGCGCTTTTTTATTATATAGCATGCACTTATCTTTGTTGGAATGATAACTATTAGCGAGCGCGGAAAAAATATGCCCTCTTCTCCTATTCGGAAGCTGGCTTCCTTTGCAGATGCTGCAAAAAAAGATGGCGTTAAAGTATATCATTTAAATATTGGACAGCCCGATATTGAAACACCCGCTATCATGATGGAAGCAGTGAGTAATGCACATTTAAAAGTATTAGAATATACCGACAGTGCAGGCATTTTAAGTTTCAGAAAAAAGTTAGCGGCGTATTATCAATCCAAGGATATTCGTGTTGACTATAGCGATATTTTAATTACCATTGGTGGTAGTGAAGGTATCTTATTTGCATTCATGGCTTGCTTAGATGCGGGCGATGAAATAATTGTACCAGAACCCTTTTATGCAAACTATATTGGATTCGCAATGGCAGCTGGAATAAAAATTATTCCAATCACATCTGCGATTGAATCAGGATTTGCTTTGCCACCTATTGCGTCATTTAAAGAAAAAATAACTGCAAAAACAAAAGGAATTTTTATTTGCAATCCAAACAATCCTACAGGCTATGTGTATAGTGAAAATGAATTGTTGGCTATTAGAGATTTAATTAAAGAAAAGGACTTGTATTTGTTTTCGGACGAAGCGTATACCGAATTTAGCTATGAAGGAAAAGTAAAGAGTACGTTAACATTAGAAGGTGTTGAGGATCGAGTAATTATGATTGATACTTTTTCGAAAAAGTATTCGGCATGCGGCGCGCGTATTGGTGCCTTAGTGACTAAAAATAAGGAAGTGATCGAGGCGGTGATGAAATTCTCGCAAGCAAGACTAAGCCCCCCTACATTGGAGCAAATTGCTGCTGAAGCTGCGTTGAGTTTACCTGCTGATTATTTCGAAGCAACGAGAGCTGAATACAAAAACCGACGTGACACCTTAATTGGTAGACTTTCTAAAATGGAGGGCGTGTATTGCCAAAGTCCACAAGGCGCATTTTATGCAATGGCAAAATTACCTGTGCCCGATACCGATGCTTTTTGCCAGTGGTTATTAACTGATTTCAGAAAAGACAATGCAACCATTATGCTTGCACCTGCAAGTGGATTTTATACCACACCCGGCCTTGGAAAAAACGAAGTTCGTTTGGCCTATGTGCTAAACGAACAGGACATTAATTCGGCGATGGACTGTTTAGAAGCTGCATTAAAAACTTATCAGCAAACGCATTAAGGACTTTCCACAATCGATTGCGTAATTAATACATCTGCCAATCATCCTTTTTTCGCTACCATTTGTAATTTTTTAACAATAAGTTATTTTAGAAGTCAAAGTTCTAGACTAATTTCGTGTTGTTATAGTGTGGGTTTGATTTTAACTATAGCAAGCAATCGTAAACAGCCCGTTGTTTCTACAATGGGCTTTTTTATGCCCGATACAAACTTTAGCGCATGAAATATTGCACAAAAAAAAAGCCCCCCGATTGCTCGGAGGGCTTCTATAATAATTAGATCAACTAAATATTAGTCAACATCCCAGAAAATTTTCGTTGCTAAAGGATCAATTGTTCCTTGAGCAGTTACGTTTGCACCGTTAGAACCGAATTCAGTTCCAGGGTAGTATAAACGCAATGGACGAGCAGTTCCTACATAGTTCTTAGACTGTGGAGTAACTGGGTAGTTGTTTTTACGGTACTCAGACCATGCTTCTAAACCGTTAAAGTTTGCATAAGCTAACCATTTTTGGTAACCAATTGCTTGTAACTTATTCGTTGAAGCAGCAAAGTCAACATCTTGAACACCGCTTGCTAATAATCTTGTCGCATCAGCTGCAGAAGCACCTAAAGTACGGTAAGATTCTTTCACACCAGCCTCATAATAAGACTGAGCAGTTCCAGTAAAGTTGATAGATGCACCATAACGTTGTTTAGCTTCTGCTAAGTTCAATTGAGCTTCAGCAGCAGTCATTAACAAGTATGGTTTGTTGAAAGCACCTTTCACTAATACAGATGGGCCAGGAGCAGAAGTAACTGCAGGCAAGAAACCAGCGCTAGATCCGAAAGGCACACCTACATAGTTAGCAGCGAATTCGTCTTTAGTGCTTACACCAGGGTTAGCACCATTTTCGTTTCCGATTGCATAGAAGATACGCTTTAAACGAACCGTATCACCAGTAGATTTTAAGTTATTAATAAAGAACTCAGTACCTCTTGGCCAGTTGTTGTATGCTCTTCTTGCACTTGTTTCGCTATAACCATATAAGTCATAGAAAGGGTTAATTTGACCAGCAGAAGCTACATAACCAGGGTTAACACCTGCATCAGCACCAGCTAAAATACCTGTACCTTCAGCAGCAATTTTATTTACCTCAGCAGTGATATAACTATCTCTACCAGATACTCTTGCTTGACGCATTAAAATACGCAATTTCAAAGAGTTTGCAAATTTCACCCAGTTAGTTGTGTTTCCTTTAAAGATGATATCAGAACCTGTGTAAGCACTTGCAAATGCATTTGCTTTCAAGTCAACAATCGCACCGTCTAATAAAGTAATTAAACCTTCATAAACTGTTTTTTGATCGTCGAATTTAGGAGCTAATTTTTTAACACCTTGTAAAGCCTCTGTAAAAGGTATATTACCATAAAGGTCTACTAACTTTTGGAAAGCCAAAGCTTGCATCACCTTTGCAGGTCCTTTTAAGTAAGGTTGATTCGCTGCATCAGCGTTATTGATAACATATTGATAATCGTAAAGGTTATCATACGTGTTATCCCAATAGTTAAAGTCACCATTGGTAAAGCTGTAAGAGAATAAAGTAGTACTAATGATATAACCATTAGACTGTGTCCATTGACCTCCCCAAACCATACCGGTCTCGTTAGGAGAAACCATGTTAGTTGCAGAGACGTTCAATGCGTTCGCTAGAACGTACGCTGGCGTTGCGGTTGGAAGTGCGTTCGGGTTGGTATTGACATCAAGATAGTCTTTTTTACAACCTGTACCCACAAGAACCAAAAACGCGGCGATATATAATGTATTTAGTTTCATATCTATTGTTTTAGTTAGTGGTGATTAAAAAACAAAGTTTAC
>CANGMV010000076.1 GCA_947454745.1 Bacteroidota bacterium
GATAAAATGAATCAACTTTCTTTATTTGACAAATACATTTTAATTCGTATTTGCGAGGAAGCGCCTAGTAAATTAATTGCTTTTGAGTTAAGCTGTAGCAAAAGAACTGTGGAAGGGCATCGCACTAAAATGATGCAATTGTTTGAAGTGAAAAATGTGGCAGGCCTTGTGAAAATAGCCTGCCTTTCAAAATTGTATGAAAATTATCTTTCTAATCCCGGTTTATATGAAGTTACTTTATGTGCTAAAACGTCTTCCTTGTAAAAGTGAATGGTTTTAAAATTACCATCAATATACATCTGAGCTTGATCGGTAAAATGTTTGTCAATTGCCCATCTACTTTGTCCTCCCGTTATAATTGTTTTAGCTTGTATTTTTTTGCCAAAACTTACTGCTGCAATAAAACTATTTCCCGAAAAACCATATCTGTATTGGGTTGTGGAGCTTCCACTTGTCATTTGTCTACTTTCAAAAGCAGGCATTTGTCCCCATTTACTTGAGGTTTGAGCAACAGCAATACTCCAAGCACTATCATTAAATGTACCACCAGGGTTTACTCTTTGATACCTATTAATTTTACCCCAAGGCATTTCCCAACTGCCGTATCTGCTTTGTAAATTCTTTAGTGTTAATGTTAGCAGTGATAATTTTTCATTATTAGACACTTCGTTTATCATGCGCTCGTATTTTTTTATGGCCTGAGTCCCTTCCTCCTCGGTACTTGGAGCCGGTATTTTTTTTGCCCATTCTGTTGCCCATTCAATAGCAATAGTTTGTGCAATGGAATTTGTATCGGCATCATGATTCCATCTTTCTAAATAACTCACTGCTTTTTCTTGCAGTGGGTTGAGTGCAATGGTTCTTGCATAGCTTATAAATGAGGGCAATAAAATATCAAATGCGGTTAGATGTTTATTATATCCAAGTTGAATTAATTCGTCTAAATTAATTTTATCGATACCTTCTAGCAATCGAACTGCATTTAATCCTCTCCCATTTTGTCCATCTGGGGCCATATAGGCTGGATAATTTTTGGGTTCAGGACTATATTTCCCTGCAACAGTGAATGGGGTTGCATTGCAATTTTGTAGCCAACCATTTTGAGGGTTTATGCTTTGTACAATTTCATTAAGGGCATGTACACCATTCCATTCGGTGGCTTTGGTTGTACCCGAAACGGGTCTTGAATAATCCAAACTTGCATCGTTTCGTTTTGGCATAAAATTTCCATGCCAATAAGCAATATTACCCTCCGCATCGGCATACACAGTATTATTGCTATTATTGGCTAGTAACGATAATGCTTTTTTGTATCCTTCGAAACTATTTGCTTTTGTCCTTGTCCAACATTCTAACAAAGCGTTTAAAGAACGATTGTTTTCATGTAAGCTTAACCATTGTTCTTTTTGAGCGCCCATGACAGGACCATGATGCGTTTTATAAGTGGTAAATAATTTTGATTTTACAATACCATCTTGGTTGTATTTAATTTCAATATTTCTTATACTTATTGGTAGTTGTTGTTGTTCGTATTCATAAGTTAAAGACTGTCCAGTTTTATTTATTTTCTCAAGGTATACGTCGGCTACATCGGCATAACTGCTTGTATGCATCCAGCCACAATGTTCGTTAAAACCTTGGTAGATAAACATTTGACCCCATGTAACTGCACCATATACATTTAAACCTTGTTCACTTACCATATGCATTTCGGATCTGAAATAAAACGGCACATGGGGATTAATATACAGCATCGCATTTCCGTCCTTACTGTGTTTAGGTGCTATTGCCAATCCATTGGATCCTTTTAAAGTTTTTTCTTCCATATCATAGGGCGAAAACCTTTCATTTTGTTGATAAGCTGTTGCTGCATTAGCACCGCCATAAAAAGCAGCAACATCTGCTTCTTTAATACCGCCCGTCCTGGTTGGGGAAACACTTCCGTCGGTCCACATTAAATGGTACCAAGGTTTAAAATAGGTAATCACTTCGGGCTGCACTTGCGGATGTTTAGCTAAATAATAATTAATTCCGTCGGCATGTGCCTGTAATAGTTCTTTAAACCATAAAGGACTATTGTTATAATCCTTAATTGCTTGCGTACTATCTTGAATTAACTGCATCATTAAGTCGGCATAAATTATTTCACTGCGCTTAGTTTTTACAATATCGTTTGATTTTAATTCAGCCAAGCGACCTAGCATCTCTAAATAGTTTTTTTCTATCTGAGGAAAGTTCTCTTCACATTGCGCATACATTAATCCAAATACTGCATCCGCATCGGTCTTGCCATAAATATGTGGAATTCCCCATTCGTCACGAATGATGGTTGTTTGTTGAACGTGTTTTTCCCATCGCGCTTTTTCGTTGCTGCTATTTTTTTGAGCAAATGAAATTTGTGTGATAGATACGCCGAAGAGTATTGCAAAAAGACCAGCTTTGATTTCCATAAACAACTATTTAAAGTGTGGTCTTAAAGTTAAGAAAAATAAAAAGCACAACCTCGGAAGATTGTGCTTTTAGGATAGAAGGCTTTACTAATTTATACCAGGCCCCAGGTTTTCATTCTGTCTAGGTTTATTTTAGCACATTCTAATGGAGTTCTGTTTTGATAAGACTCTTGCTCTATAATAAAGTGATGTGCACCACTTACCTTTTTAGCTAAAAGGCATAATGCTTTTGGATTCACTTCGCCATCGCCCATAATCGTACTGTCATATCCATCGTTCATCTCTCCTTTACCAGCCGATTTAATTTCGTCTTTAACGTGTAAGGAAGGGAAACGTCCATGGTATTTGTCAATCCACTCTTTTGCACGACCGCCGCTACCATACATATTACCAAAGTCCAATTGTTGAATCACTAAGTTCGGGTCGGTATTTTTAATGATCAAATCATAAATAGGAGTATCATTAATTTTTTCCGTGAATTCAAAGTCGTGGTTGTGGTAACCAAATTTCATTCCTTGTTTTTTACATAATTCCCCCGATTTGTTAAACACATCTAATTGCAACATTAATCCATCATAACTATGTCTTAGCTTTTCATCCATCCAAGGGCTAATAACATACTGCTGACCCATGGTTGCTGCATCGTCAACAGTATATTTCCACGCATCGGTAAAATCATTTTTTGTTTTATCCCAATGTGCAGCTGTCATTACTGTATGACCACTCGGCATTTTTAATCCTAGGTCAGTTAATATTTTTTTGAACTCAATTGCAGTGTGTCCGTAAAATTTTCTGTTTACGTAATTAGCATGTTCAACATACTCGTAGCCCATGTCGGACAAGGCTTTCAAGGTCTCTAATGGCTTTTTAAACATATCGTCGCGCACCGAATACAATTGAATTCCAATCAATCCTTTTTCTGCTTTAGCGGCGGCATTATTAGCCCATAATACTTTGGGCAAAAAACCGGCACCCACTAAGGCAAGAGATGCGTTTTGAATAAATTTTCTTCTTGAATTTTGCATAGCAATCGTTTTAGTATTTAAACTTACAAATTAATCTTTAACATTGGTGTTTTTAATCGGCTTCTTATCGGACCATTCTGTGCGATCTAGTTGATGGTTGCCTGTTAGTGTTTCGTTTAAATTATCGGCATTGTATAAACGACCATTTTTCATTACATAACGAATTGAGTTTGTGTTATGTATGTCGACTAAAGGGTCCTTGTCTAAAATAAGTAAGTCAGCTAACTTACCTGTTTCAATACTTCCTAAATCATTTTCCAAGCCTAGTCCTGTAGCGCCTAAAATAGTTGCCACTTTTAAGGCATCGTGAGTACGCATGCCACCGCTTTGCATGGACCAAACTTCCCAATGATAACCAAGTCCTTGTAATTGACCGTGGCTTCCGATACCCGCTAGGCCACCTGCTTCCACCAAGTTCTTCATGGTATTAGCGTGTTTTTGGAATACATGTTCTTCTGGTAAGAACCAAGTAGCACGACGACGTGATTTTCCAGCCAATTCTTCATAAGGCGTAAAAAATTGCATTTTAGGATCGCTATAAGGATTCGCGTTTTCGTAATAATAATTTTCTGCCCAAGGACCACCATAGGAAACCAACAAAGTAGGCGTAACCGTCATCTTAGATGCTGCAATACTATTTATTACATCCTTGTACAAAGGATAAATAGGAATCGCATGCTCATGACCAGGATAACCATCCAATAGATTGGTCATATTTAATTTAATATCTAAACCTCCTTCGGTGGTTGGCATTAATTGTTGATTTTTTGCAGCCTGAATGACCCACTGTCTTTGTTTTCTGTTACCTACTAAATACATTTTAATATACTTAGTGTTATAGTATTTTGAATATTGAGATAGTACCGATTCGGCTTGTGTAGAATCTTTTAAGTTATAAGACCAATAACCAACACCAGGCCCTGTTGAATAAATTCTTGGTCCCACCATGGCACCTGCTTCCACCATATCACTATACGTTAATACATCGGTAGTAGCAGTTTGTGGGTCACGCGTTGTGGTAACCCCATACGCTAAATTCGCTGCATAAACCCAAGCTTGGTTCTTGTGAATCCCCCAGCTAGGCCACATATGCGCGTGGGTATCAACAAATCCAGGAATGATCGTCTTGCCCGATACGTCCACGCTTTGTGTGTTAGCCGCAACTTGTATCGTTCTAGATTTACCTATTGCTTTAATTCGATTATTGATAATATAAATATCACCACCATCAATAATTTCATCGCCATGCATGGTAATGATTCTAGCGTTCTTCAACAATACTGAACCGTTCGGAACGTCTTTGTTATAATAAACATTCACCCATTGTTCAGTTGCTTTGAATTTAGGTGTTTCTTTTTTATCATTCTTTTTTACAAGATTGTCTTTGCTTGTGGTGTCTTTTTTAGTAGTATCGTTTTTTGCTAATTCCTTTAAAGCGTCTTCGGCTTTTTTAGCAATGGCTAAACTATCATCAAACGCATAGCTCTTGTCAATATCATAGGTAAAGTGTGCAGCACCTAAACTCCAATGAATGGTTTTCCCATCGGCCTGCCAGCTTGGAAATTCTCCACCAATTTCAGTAAGCAATTTACTTGGGAAGGCTGCATTTTTTGCATCTGCTACCGAAATTTCTACCAGCTTGCCTGTTTGAGGAATGGTAACATAGTAGATATTATTATTCACTTGTGCAATGGCCGACTTGCCTAATGGAGAAACTAGAATACTTGCAGCATTGGAAGGTGGATTGTTTTCTTTAGCAGCTTCGTCGCCATCCTCGGCCAACACTTGCGGTACGATACATGGATCCCCAGCAGGCTTGCCGTTATGTTGAGCAATACTTCCGTAGGTTGTAATACCTGTAATTTTCACAATTTCTTTTTCGTCACCACCATCCCATTGAATAGACAATAATTTGCCGTTATTGTTTAAATAGATCCTGTTTTCATTTTTTACAAAATGTGCATTGGATCTTCCATTGGCTTTGTCAATTACATGAATTTCATTATTCGCCAAATCCAACCAACAAATTTCATCTTCATCATCATTATATGTTGGGTCTTTTGAATCCAAAAACTTTTGTGCAGTAGTGCGATTAAATACCAATCGCTTCCCACTAGGATCTACTGCAATACCTTGATACAATGCAGATTCACTCGCGATGATACTTTCTTTACCAGTTGCTAAGTCAATACTATGAATTTGTCCGCCTTGTGTATTCCAAGTAGCAAAATAAATCGTTTTTCCATTTGGATGCCAAGCAGGTTGCGCTTCAGTAAAATTATTTTTAGTGATTTTTTTTGGAGCACCATTTGGATAGTCCATTACATACAATCTATTCAAAACAGTAAATGCTAATTTTTTTCCATCAGGAGAAGGCACGGCATCCCTTATCTGTGTTGCTTTTGAAGCGATCGTATCTTTTATAGGATATTTAAATAATACTTCAGGTCCCATTTCAATAGTAGCATCTACTGTATAGGAAATTTCTTCTTGCGCTGCTGTTTCAATATTTATTTTATGAATTTTACCTCCATAAGAACTGATTAAATATTTACTGTCTGGTGTAAATGTCATGGCTGGTAAAA
>CANGMV010000077.1 GCA_947454745.1 Bacteroidota bacterium
ACGGGTATGCGTTGGGGTCAAAGTGAAAGAACTTTTGGGGTAGTGATACCTGCAAAGGGCTCCATTGTATACATCTGTCCAAAATTTGAAGAAGACAGGGCAAAGGAATTAATTAAACCGGAGTTTGGAAATGAAATACGTTGTTGGGAGGAACATGAAAGCCCTTATGCACTGATCCTGGGAGTGGTAAAAGATCGTGGTGTTAAGTACCATAAGATTGGAATGGAAGAGCGTGTTCGATTTTTTATTGCAGATGGTGTAAAAAAATTAGCTACCGGCTTCGAGATAGTAGACGCCACGCCTATTACAGCGGGCTGTAGAATGATTAAGAGTAAGGCAGAAATTGCTTTATTACAAATCGCGAACGATGTAACGATTGAGGCATATAAAATGGCTTTCCCTACTGTGCATGCGGGAATGTCTCAAACAGAATTGAGTGGAAATATTAGCAGTGCTTTTAGAAAACTTGGATTTGGTGGAGGTGCAATGGTGATTGTAGGAAAATATTCGGCATTGCCTCATGGTAGCATTGCTCCACAAACTATTCAGGAAGGTGATATTGTTTTGATTGATGGTGGTACAACTTGTGAAGGCTATGAATCGGATATTTCACGCACTATCGTAGTCGGAAAACCTACGCAAAGACAAATTGACGTTTGGAACACAGAAAAATTAGCACAGGATGCGGCTTTTGCTGCGATTAAAATAGGTGCGTCTTGTGAAGTGGTAGATGCTGCAGCAAGAGCCGTGATTGAAAAAGCAGGGTTTCATAAAAACTATCAATTGCCTGGATTGCCGCACCGAACCGGCCATGGAATTGGTTTGGATGGCCACGAGTGGACCAATTTTGTGAAAGGAAATAAAACGCCGATTCAAGTAGGTATGTGTTTTAGCAATGAACCGACTATTTCGATTCCAGGTGAATTTGGTATTCGATTGGAGGATTGTTTATACATTGGTGAAGACGGCCCACACTTTTTTACTAAACAAAGTATTTCGATTGAGCAACCGTTTGGATAGTATTAATTGACTGCATGCATATGAATGGATGCGGAAGGTGTAGCGGGCCTGGAGGGTGTCGTTGTTGTAGCCGGTGTTCCTACTAAATTAGTAGTAGCATTTTTCACACTATAGTATAATTCTATATAGTCATTGCTGTTGAGTTCTATTGTGTAAGTACCCGTAACTATATTTTTAAAACCCGCTCCTTGAACAACACTCGTTAAATTAGTATTGATATAAGCTGAACCATTGCGACGTATCCATATACTCAATTCATCGTTACCAATATCTGATTTAATAGATTGCACCGTATAATGCACCTGATACACGCCAGCGTCCGAAACGGTTATTCTTGTTGGGTTTCCACTACTATTATTAGTGACGCTTATTTTATTAGCCAATAGTTGAAAATAAAATTTGACCGCTGTCGCGGTAGCAATTGTAGTGGTTTGTTTGCTAGTATCGTAGAAGCTACCGTATTCATTTTTAACTGGAGTAAAACCTAATCCACTTGTAATATCATTAAGCGTAATATTACCAATGGATATTTTCGAATTAATCCGATTGCTTAAACTAGTGCTATCAAATTTAGGAATGGCATTGATTCGGTTGGAAAGCTTGATGGTATCGGCGCTATTTAATTTTAAGTTGATGCGATTACTCAAGTTAAGGGTGTCCACTTTTTTTAGTTTTTCATTGAGCGCTAAATTGGTTGCGTTGCTTATGGGCTTTAAACTATCTGGGGTGTTATTCAGTTTGTCGATATTTAAGAGTCTACCCAGGTCCTTATAATTATTAACGCCAGTGCCGCCTAATTCAACAGGAACAATACTATCCACCATATGCGCTTGGCTTGCATACAGGGCCAATGGTACATAATTTATTTTTTCAATGCCTGCATTTGTAAAAGACAAAGCGTTGTCTGGATCGATTTCTACCTGTAAAAAATAATCGGTGGATTGCCATTTTATTTTTTCAAAATTACCAATAGTAATTACTTTGCCCACTTCGTCTACTCCGATATTTACAAAAAACAAACCCAGCGCATTGGTCGTAATAGATTTAATTTCTTGGTATTCGGTGGTATAATCAGAAGTGTCACTTAATATTGATAGCCTCAATGCAATTTGTTTATTGGCAATGATAATACCATTTTCATTGCGCGCGATGGCTTGCAAGTGAACGGCTTTAGTGCTTTGCGCACTTATACAAAATGCAATAAATAACAGAGGCGCTATACTAAGTATTTTCATAAATTATTCTGAATGAGTTTAAAACATTTTGATTTGAACAGAAAATCGCCAATTGAATAGTTGACAACTAAATAACAAATTGAATTATTGAGCGCTTCTGTATGTATTTGATAATTAAAATGCAAGCCAGCGTACTGGCCTTTCATTTGATGTAAAATAATCCCTTGGGAATTGAATAGTTGAATAGCATGAATTTGGACACCTTCTTGATGAGCTGCTATTTGAATTATATGTGTAAAAGGATTAGGGCCCACTTTTATTTGTAAGGAAAAACTATCTAAATTCTTGAATAATAATAATGGATCGTTTTTGCTTTGTAAAAAACCTGTCGATAAAATATAGCCAGGAGGGGCTTGAAGTGTATGACTAATGGGCGCCTCTCCCAAACTCCAGTCTACACTAAGATTGGCTATACTATGGCTAGCTCCCGCTACATTCATACAATAAGGATCATCCCATTTTTTGGGCATTGAAAAAAGCATGCTCGAAATAGTTAGGCACCCTATACTAGAAAATAAAAAACCCATACACTTGACTATGAGTTTCAAATGTATGGGCCTTTAAATAAGTATTTCCCGTATCGGAATTCTTGATGCTTATGCTTTCTTAGAAATTTTATCAATTGCCATTACCAATTTATCCAAATCTTGTAATCGTGTATAAACATGTGGCGTGATTCTTACACAACTAATATTTTCCCAAACAATGCCTACGGCGTGAATCTTATAATTATTAAACAACGCGCTATCCAATTCGCCTGGTGTCATGCCGTCGATACTCACTCCACAAATCGCACAAGCATATTGTTCTTTAAATGAAGTGTGAATTTTTACTTTTGGAATATTTTGAACACGGGTTGCCCAATAATTTTTCAAATAACGAATACGCTCCTCTTTTCTTTTACTACCAATGGCATTTTGAAAATTAACCGCTTCGCCAATGCCTTGTTCAATTGGAAAGCTTCTTGTACCAAGGGTTTCGAACTTTCTAATATCTGTGCCGTTTGGCTTATCATTACAAACCAATGGCCAAATTTTTTCGATATTTTCTTTTTTAATCCAAAGCATTCCGCTTCCAATAGGTGCAGATAAAAACTTATGTAATGAAGTTCCAAAATAATCACATCCTAAATCCGGCACTTTATAATCTAATAAACCAAAACTGTGCGCTCCATCTACAATAGTTTCAATACCATGTTTTTTGGCCATGGCCGTGATTTTTTTAACAGGCAGTATTTGTCCAATCCAGTTAATAATATGCGTAATGTGTATAATTTTCGTTTTTGGTGTGATGGCTTTTTCAAATGCGTTCACAATTTCTTCGTCATTCTCAATTGGAAATTGAAAACTAATTTGTGTATATACGATACCATCTCTTTGCGCTCTTTGTTTCCAAGCATTAATCATATTTGGGTAATCCTGTTTGGTCCCCAATACTTCGTCGCCCTTGGAAAGATTTAATCCAAATATGACTGTATTTAATGCCTCAGTTGCATTACGGTTAATGGCAATTTCTTCGGGATCCGCACCTGCTAATTGTGCAAGTTTATATCTTAATGGCTCTCTTCCTTGATCCAAAATACGCCACATATAATAAGAGGGGCCTTCGTTGGTCATTTTGTTAAAACGCTCCACGGCTTCTTGTACAATGCGCGGACTTGGACTTACACCTCCATTGTTTAAGTTGATTAAAGATGGGCTTGTAGTATATCCTTGTTGAATTACGGACCAATAATCTTCATCCATGGCAAGGTCCTTGGCACTGATATCCTGTTTGAGTAAATTAAGGTGTTCAAATTCAGCAGCATGTGCTTGATTAAATAAACTGTTTGCCGAGAAGGCACCTGCTAATAAGCCTATTTGCTTTACAAAGTTGCGTCTGTTTGCCATAGTGTAGCGAATTGTTGAATAACTAAGTTAACAATAATTCGCTACTAAAGCAATGGTGTTACCACTTTAAATGCATGGATAAATTCACGACACGACCGTCTAATGGTGCCCATATTTCAGGGAAGCTTGGATTGGTATATGGAGGAATCACCAATGAACCGTTTTTATTTTGTCGTTGATCAAATAAGTTTTCACAGTTTAATACAAAGCTTGCTTTACCTACATTGTATCTTAACATTAAAGCCGCCAAGGTGTAGGGTGTTGTAGTTGCACCGTTGTCTAAATATTGTTTTCCTGTATAAGAAGCCTCAATCCCCACTTTAAAATCTTTGTCAAACTCATAAGCAAATACAGTTGCAAATTTATGCTTGGCAATTAAGGGTAAATTATTTGCATCGGTGTTGTAATTTCTTTTTGCATCCGTATATACGTAGCCCGCGTAAATTTCAAAAGGCGCTTTCATGGCTTGCACATAAGACTCCATTCCCTTTGATGTTAAAGCTTTGGCTTCATTTGCAAATATAGAAAGTGGATGCACTATCCCTCGGTAATCGGCAATTGAATACATGGGTATAGTACGATAAGTGATTGGGTTTTCGATGCTATTGTAAAAAAAGGTTTGATTCAAAGTTAATTCCCAACCATCTAATTTGGTTTTATAATTGACATCATAATTGGCGCCTAAAGATTTTTCCGATTTTATATTTGATGCAAAGCCATAGATGTAAGGAATGGCTCGTTCGTCTACTTCTGAACTAAATAAACTTGGTGTTTTGTATCCTTCCCCACCACCTATGCGCATGGTTATTTTATTATTCGCCTTGTACATTAACGAAAGACGAGGTAATACAAATGTTCCATAGTCGTTATTTTGATCTACTCTTAAACCTGACTGTAAAGTAAATGCATGGCTGATTTTCCAGTCGTCTTGTATAAAAGCACCTAGCGTATTAAAAGCGGTGTTGGGCAATGCGCTGCTATCAGGTAATTTTTTGGTGAAGGCTTCTCCATTAAAATTAATACCCATTACAATATTATGTGCGTCTAGTTTTTTTGAATAAGCTAACTCACTATACCAGCTGGATTGATTACCACTCATGCCAAAAGTGTTGGTGATAATATCTCTATTCATTACACTGTAATTTGCTTTTGCAGTGAACATACTTCCGTCCTCGTATTTCTTTTCCCAAACCGCATCGGCTGTATTGCGCAAGCTTTTATTTTGATCAAAAAACTGATGTGCGTTATTGCTGCTACCTTTCAATACCGACATATCGCCACCGTTTCTATCTTCATAATTTAAGGTATAGCCCAATGTTAAACTTGAATTGTCTTTTCCATACATAAATACACGAGGATGAACGAAAACACTTTTCACCTTGGGTACATCTGAAAATCCATCTTTATCAATATCCATTTCCTTTTGCTGTGTAGTTCCTGCATATAAAGTGTAACCCAATTCCTTGTTTCGTCCTGAGAAAAAAGTATTTACATTGGCTTCGTTTAAACTTGAATAATTTAAGGTTAAGCTTTTTTCTGGTTTTCCTAGTTTAGGTTTTTTTGAGATCAAGTTTAACATACCCGCAATGGCACCACCACCATATAAAGTAGAGCTTGCTCCTTTTACCAATTCTATTTGTTGTAAATCCAATGGGGGTATTTGTAAAATACTAAAGCTACCCGCATAGCCACCAAACAAAGGCATGCCATCTCTTAATATTTGGGTATACTTTCCTTGTAAACCCTGAATACGCATGTCGGCATTGCCTGTTGCTGCACTTGTTTGTTGAATTTGTATGCCCGCAATGTCTCCTAATAAGCTAGCGATATTGCCTGGTTTAATACCGTTTTCTTCTTTTACTTCCTC
>CANGMV010000078.1 GCA_947454745.1 Bacteroidota bacterium
ACCATTGCCTTCCTTGTCTCTTGTAGTTACTGCATTTAATGGAACAGAAATTACATTCACTTTCGATTTTGTTTGAATATCGGCACTCGCAGTCATTCCAGGTCGGAATGGAAATTTACTATTCTCTTTAATTAAATCCTCATAACTAGAAGGCTCCAAACGAATGTGGACTTTGTAATTTGCCACTTCGGTTGCAGCAGCTGAAACTGAAGTTGCAGCACTTACTGGATTCGCTATTTTATATACCACCCCTTTGAACTTTCTATTATTGTAGGCATCTACTTCTACTAAAGCAGTATCGCCAATTTTTACTTTTGTAATATCATTCTCACCTACGTCCACTCTTACTTCTATACTTTTCATATCGGCAACACGCATCATTTCGGTACCCGCCATTTGAGCTGTACCCACAACACGCTCTCCTTTTTTAACACTCATTGAACTAATAATACCATCCATTGGAGCGGTAATAGTAGTACGCGCTAAATCTTTTTCGGCACGAGACAATTGCGCTTTTACACCTTGTATTTGTGCTTCACCACTTTTGATAGATTGTAAAGCGCTATTGTAACTAGACTCTGCTGCACGATAAGACTGTTCGGTTTGTTCGTACTCCGATCTTGAAACAATTTTATCAGCTAATAATTTTTTGTAACGCTCGTAAGTAGCCTTTGTGTTTTCATAGGTAGTTCTTAATCCACTCAATGATGCTTTTACGTTTTCATATTGTGCTTGAAACTGATTCACGCTAGCAGTAACTTGGTCCTTTTGAGAAGCGTAAATGTCGGCATATATTTTAGCCAATACTTGGCCTTTAGTTACTTTGTCACCTTCCTCTACAAGTAAGTTCACCACCTCACCCGAAATATCGGGGCTTACTTTTACTTCTACTTCAGGATACACCTTGCCACTCGCATTTACCGACTCGGTAATGGTGCGTAGTTGTACTTTTTCGGTAGTTACTTCTTCACCTTGTTCTTTACCAATTACGCCCGCTTTTTTTAAGCCTACCAACAGTATAATCACTGCAGCTAAACCAACGAGTACCCAAATTAATTTCTTATTCATGTTGTATAGTTAAAATGTATAGATAGATTATAATGACAAAGCCTCTCCTTTATAAAACTCAAGTAATTTGATTCTAAAGACATATTCGTATTGAGCAGCTTTATAATTTACTTTTGCTTTTAAGAAGTTGTTTTGGTTATTTAATAATTCGATGGTACCTAATAAACCTAATTCATATCGCTTCGTAGCGAATTGAAAAGTTTTTTCGGAAGAAGTCATTGCTTTTTGTGTAGCAATTAATTTATTGAAAGACATGACTGCATTCGTGTAGGCAGTATAAATATCTTGCTTTAATTTAAGCTGTGTATTTTCGGCTTGCAAAGTAGCAGAGCGGTAATTTAACTTTGCTTGCTGATACGCAATTTTAGATTGATTGCCATTGAAAATAGGAATGGACATTTGTAATCCAAAGCTTTGACCAAAGTTATTATTTACTTGATTACCCCATCCGTTCCAAATATTACCCCAGTCTCTTGTAGCAGTTGTAGGGGTATAAATAGGACTTTGGATATAGTACTTTGCATTATTCACTGTAACAAATGGCGTATTCGCATTGGGTGTAGAATAGCCTGAAAAAGTAGCTCCATTTACATAACTAAATACATTCGAAAAGTTAGAGCTTAAGTTATAACCAAAGCTTAAACTAGGATAAAAATTCGCTTTTGCAGCCAATTGATTTTTGGAAGCAGCTTTCACACGCAATGCTGCAGCTTTAACCCCTGGTAAATTTTGGGCTGCAACGCTGAAAACATAGTCTGGTTGCAAATCGGCAAAAGACTGTAATTTAATTTTGTCAACAGGTTGCACTTGAATGTCAAATGGCTTGCTTGCATCTAAATTCAGTAACGCTTTTAATAATAATTTACTTTGCTCCACATTGGAAATAGCATTAATAAAGGTGCTGCTATCATTTGCCAATTGTGTTTCTAATTCTAATAAATTTAATTCTGGCAACAATCCTACTTCCACTCTTTTTTTAGTAGCTGCTAATTGTTCCTTGGTTTGGCCAATTTGAATACGCGCAATTTCAGATTGCTCAATTGCCGATAACACTTGTAAATAATAAGTAGCTACACTTAATGAAACGTCGTTAGAAGTGTTTTGCTTGTCGGCCTCCGATGCTTGCCAACTATAATTAGTAGCCTCGGCATTGTTACGCAATTTGCCTGCATTAAAAATTTGGATACCTCCTTGTAAACCGAAGTTATTGTACAAGAATTGTGTGTTCGTAAATCCGTTGGTGGTAGGGTCGATAGAACGTCCTAAGCGAAGCCCCATTCCACTTGAACCATTTAAAGTAGGAAGCTGTCCCGATTTAGCTAAGTCGGCTTGTAATTTTGCTAATCGAGATTGCACATCGGCTTGTTGCACCGATATATTATGTTGTACTGCATATTCTACACAGGACTTTAAATCCCATTGAACAGGCTCCTGCGCTTGAAGGCCCAGGGAACAACCAATTAATAATAAAGAAAGTATATATTTCATGTGTTTATTTTAGAGCTCATTAATACCCTACAAAATTAGGGTAATACCCCGTAGCTGACTAATTTTTAGACAAACGGAAAAGAGTGCATACCAAAGCCTATTTTAGGTAGATGAAAGGCGATAATTACACCAAAAATGGCAATTAAGCCTGCTTTTTGTAATAAAAAATGCGATAAAGGATTAAAACAATGGCAATAAGGATAACAGCGGTTAAAGCAGCATAAGGTTTGTCAATGACCACAGCCACTGCCACGAATGCATAGGACAATACAAAAATGGCCGCAAATAAAGGGGTCCATCTTTTTAAAGCGCCTGTAACCGACTCGTCCCCTTGCTTTTTGTTTCTTAATATAAATAAAGTAGCTGCCGAAGTGCTCATGCCCATGCAATCTAAAAAGATACTAAAGCTCAATACATCATCTACCCCCTTTCCAAAAAAAGTAACTAAAATAGTAGTGATGGCAAAAACGGTTAATCCTGGAATTAAGGCTTCTGTTTTAGGATGTTTTGATTGAAAAATTTTTGGTAATACCTTGTCCTCACTCATCGCATACATCACACGTGGATTACTCATTAATAATACATTCACATAAGCTAGTACACTAAGGACCATAGCAAAGTCAAAAGCCTTTGCACCAAATTTTCCAAACCAGGCTTCAAATAACAATGAACCAATGGCATTTGCATTTTTCATATTATCAAACCCAATCACTTTAATATAAGTATAGTTAATAGCAAAGTATAAAAACAAAACAATGCCTATACCAAATACAATTCCTTTTTGCATGGTCTTAGCCGATTGCACTTCGGATCCAAAATTGATTGTTTGTTGGTATCCACCATAGGTAAAGAAAACAGCCACTAAACTTACCAATAATAATAAGCCACCATTATGTCCATCATATACATACACTTTACCTTCGTTGAATCCATGAGGAGGCACTGTAACCCCTTTAAATAAAGAAGATATAAGCAGTACGATTAAACTAATCTTTACCACCATTAACACATTTTGGGTACGACTACTTGTTTTTAAACCCAATAAATTCACAATGTAAAAAAGACCCACCGACAAAGAAGCAATACAAACATTAAAGAAGGTACTTGAAGGATGTCCAAATATTAAATCACTTACATAGTCGGCACCAATTAATGCAACTACTGCCAAGGAAGCAGCATTGCTAATTAATATCAACACATTAATGGTAAAGCCAACTCCTGGATGATAACAATGTGCAAACACTTTATAATAACCACCCATTACTGGTAAACGTTGTCCAATTTCGGCATAAGTAAGTGCACCTAATAATGCGATGACTCCACCAATAATCCAAGCTGCAAAAAAGATTAAAGGAGTGCCTGATTTTGCCGCGATGGTTGCAGGCGTTTTAAAAATACCCATCCCTATTACTAAACTCACCACAATCATGGTAAGACTAAAAAAATTAATGGCTTGTTTTTGTTTCATTCAACTGTATTTAAGTTCCTCACTGTTTGTTAAGGATAAATATATTAAAATTGGCGTAGTTTTCAACAAAGCGTTGATAATTAAAAACAAGACCCGGCATAATTCTATTTATGTTTGCCTTGGAATTAGGTTCATGAAAATGATTAAAAGGGAATCCAGTTAAAGCTGGAGCTATTCCCGTAGCTGTAAGTTCATCGTTGTTCGCAACGAATTGCGCAAATCCACTGAAGTAATTTGGGAAGGATGCAATTTAAAAGAATAAGCCAGAAGACCTGCCTAGTTAATTTATAACCAACAGCTTTCGGGTAAAAAGCGGGATTGTAAAACATTGTTAAGATCGTTATTGAAGCATTTACATCATGCTATAACGCTCCCAACAATCTATTATGGTTCTCTTAATCTTGAAAGCTCATTGTTAACCACAAAAAACAAAACAATGAGCAAAAAATTAATCACGCTCTCGGTAAGCATTATCGCTACCACCCTCCTCTTTGGGCAAAAAGACAGTCTTTCAACAAGCAGCAAGTCCAGCACTTTGGATGATGTAATTGTTACCGCCAACAAAATTGAGCAAAAGCAAAACACCACCGGAAAAGTAGTAAGTATTATTACGGCTGCACAAATTCAAGCCAACTCAGGACGAACCATTGCACAAATTTTAAATGAAGAAGCTGGATTGTATTTGCCAGGCACTTTAAGCAATGCAGGCACCGTTCCAAGTATTTATATGCGTGGTGCTTCCAGCGGAAGAACATTGGTGTTAATTGACGGATCCCCTGTTGGTGATCCCTCTATGATTAGCAATGAGTTTGATTTAAACTTAGTGCCATTAAGCCAAGTAGAAAGAATTGAAATTCTAAAAGGTGCGCAAAGCACCATGTATGGTTCCGATGCCATTGGTGGTGTTATAAATATTATTACCAAAAATAAGGATGCGAAATCATGGGCAGGCTCCTATAGTGCAGGAACTTATGGCACTCAAAAATGGGATATCCAACACGCACGCAATTTTGGAAAATTAAGTTTTGTAGCAGGCCTTGAAAACCAATCTAGCAAAGGCTTTTCATCGGCTACCGACAAATTAAATACCGGAACATTTGACAAAGATGGCTACCATAATAAAAGTTGGTTTCTGAATGTAAATTATGCTTTTAATTCCAATTGGAATGTAAAAGGGTATAGCCGTCGCAGTTCTTATTCTGCAGATATTGACTATGGCGCATTTAAAGACGACAAGGATGACCGCTTTAAAAATGCAACACAACTATCTGGTTTTACTTTGGATTATAAAAAAGCAAGTACGCGTTTTCAAATACAATATCAATATAGTACACAGGATCGTCAATATTTAAATGACAGTGCCGATAAAAAATATATTACTTACGAGAACAATCAATACTGGGGAAAGTCACATTTTGCAGATGCATTTTTTTCTACTGCTATCTCCAAAAATATACAATGGATTGTCGGTTCTGATTTTAGATACGGATCATATCATCAAACTTATTTTTCAATAAGCCAATGGGGACCATACACCGATAATTTTAAAGACACATTCCAATATCAAAACGCATTGTACAGTTCCTTCTTGATTCATTCCAACAACAATAAATGGTTGTTAGAATTAGGAGGGCGATATAATAAGCAATCTCGATATGGCAGCAATACTACTTATACTGTTAGTCCATCTTATAAAATAGACGATCAAAACCGCTTAATAGCAAGTGTTTCCACAGGATTTAAAGCGCCTTCATTGTACCAATTAAGTTACAATAGCGATTTAAAACCAGAGAACTCCTTTAATACAGAATTCGGCGTAGAACATAAATCCAATGACGTATTTGCGAGAGCTGTTTATTATAATCGCACCATCGACAATGGTATAGACTATAACTATATCGACTACAACTTTTTTAATTTCATTCAACAAAAAGTAAATGGATTGGAATTGGAATTCAATTGGAAGGC
>CANGMV010000079.1 GCA_947454745.1 Bacteroidota bacterium
TATTAAAGGATTTAGAACCCTACACTTTGTGGGGCCCTGTATTACTGTTTTTGGATCGGCGAGATTCAAAGAGGACCATCCTTATTATCGTAAAGCAATGGAGCTGGGAAAGGGAATAGCTGCACTAGGCCTTACCACCATGACGGGCGGTGGGCCAGGTATTATGGAAGCAGCGAATAGAGGGGCATTTGAAGCTGGTGGTAAATCCATAGGATGTAATATTAAGTTGCCTTTTGAGCAGCAACCCAATCCCTATACACAAACTTCAATAACCATTGATTACTTTTTTATTCGAAAAGTATTAATGGTGAAATATTCTTATGCATTTGTAATTATGCCTGGAGGTTTTGGCACCATGGATGAATTTTTCGAAACCCTCACTTTAGCACAAACCAAAGTAATTAATGATTTCCCCATTGTTGTTATGGGCAAGGAATATTATAAACCATTTCATCATTGGATGGACCATATGATTCAGGAAGGAACTATTTCGGAAGAAGATAAAAAGTTTATGTTGTTTACAGACAGCGTGGATGAAGCGATTGAGCATATATCAAAGTATGTGCGTAAGCATTATACTGTTCAACCTCGCAAACGTTTATGGTGGTTGTTCGAAAAAGTATAAATTATGATTGCTTATAATAAAAAAGGTCCCAATTAGAAGGGACCTTTTTTTATGGAATAAAAGTTAAGTTATTCAATAACGGGCTGTAACCATCTTGTAATATATTCCAAGGATTGTTGTTTGCGTTTTGCATAGTCTTCCACTTGATCTTGTTGAATTTTACCTAGTCCAAAATACTGACTCTTTGGATTTGCAAAATACCATCCACATACACTCGAGGCGGGATACATTGCTAAACTTTCAGTTAAAGTAATACCTGTATGTTTTTCGGCGTCTAATAAATTAAACAAGGTATATTTTTCGGTATGGTCAGGACATGCTGGGTAGCCTGGTGCCGGACGAATACCTGTATAATTTTCCTTGATTAATTCCTCATTACCCAATTGTTCATCTTTTGCATAGCCCCAATATTCTTTACGTGTTGATGCGTGTAAATATTCTGCAAATGCTTCCGCTAAACGATCGGCCAAGGCTTGTAAAATAATTTTATTATAATCATCGTGATTGGCTTCGAATGCTTTAATATGTTTTTCAATACCGTGAATTGTAACTGCAAAAGCACCTAAGTAATCTTTTTTGTTTTCAGACGCTGGACATATAAAGTCAGCTAATGAAAAATTAGGTTGACCTGCAGCTTTTTTGGCTTGTTGTCTTAGGAAATGCAATGCTGTTTTTTCTGCTCCATTAGTGATGACCACATCGTCGCCATTGCTACTTGCTTCCCAGAAGCCTACGGCTCCTTTTGCAGTTAACCATTTTTCTTTGATAATAGTTTGCAATAAAGCATTTGCGTCGGCATATAATTTGCTTGCTACTTCGCCAACTTTTTCGTCGGTTAAGATCGCTGGAAAATTCCCGTGCAATTCCCATGCAATAAAGAAGGGCTTCCAATCGATATAGTCAACAAGCACCGATAAATCATTTATTTCAATGGCTTTGTTGCCAGTGAAACTAGGCGTAGTTGCTTCATATTTACCCCAGTCAATCGGCATTTTGTTTTTCAATGCTTCTTGATATGGGATGGATTGTTTTACGGTTTTCTTACTATCAAAATCGGACTTCAATTGAACATATTCTTTTTCTAAGTTGCCCAAGAATGCTGGTTTTTGTTCTTTGTTTAAAAGGGCACCTGCTACGGTCACACTTCTTGAAGCATCAAGCACGTGAATTACGCCATCGCCATATTCTGGTGCGATCTTCACGGCAGTATGCATTCGAGAGGTAGTGGCGCCTCCAATCATTAATGGAATATGCATATCGCGGCGTTTCATTTCCTTTGCAATATGAACCATTTCATCCAAGGAAGGGGTAATTAAACCACTCAAACCAATAATATCTACTTCATGTTTAACAGCTTCTGCTAAAATTTTATCTGCTGGCACCATCACACCAATATCAATAATCTCATAGCCATTACAACCTAATACTACCCCCACGATATTTTTTCCAATATCATGTACGTCTCCTTTAACAGTGGCTAATAATATTTTAGCAGGCCCTTTGCTTTTTCCATTTGGATCGGCACTTGCCAATTTTAGTCTTTCTTTTTCTGCTTCAATATACGGGGTTAATATGGCTACGCTTTTTTTCATTACACGTGCACTTTTCACCACCTGTGGTAAGAACATTTTACCTGCTCCAAATAAATCACCTACTTGATTCATGCCGGCCATTAATGGACCTTCAATTACTTCGAGTGGTGCACTGTATTTTTGTCTTGCCTCTTCGGTATCCTCGTCTATAAAATCGGTAATACCATTGATCAAAGAGTGTGCTAAACGATTTTCTACCGTATCGTTTCTCCAAGCCAATTTAATTTTGTTCGCTTCCTCCGAAGATTGCCCTGCGTTCTCTCCACTTGCCTTTAAATTATCGGCGTATTGAATCAGCGCTTCTGTGGCTTGGTTATTGTCGTTATTTTTATTTAAGATTACCTCCTCGCATAAATTTCTTAATACAGGATCAATTTCATCATACACTACTAATTGCCCTGCATTCACAATGCCCATGTCCATGCCTGCTTTAATGGCATGGTATAAAAATACTGCGTGAATTGCTTCACGAACTGCTTCATTGCCTCTGAATGAAAAGGAAACGTTCGATACTCCTCCGCTTACTTTAGCTAAGGGCATTTTTTGTTTAATTACACGTGTTGCTTCAATAAAGTCAACCGCATAATTATTATGTTCTTCAATGCCCGTTGCAATTGCAAAAATATTTGGGTCAAAAATAATATCCTGTGGATCAAAGCCCACTTGTTCTACTAATATTTTATAAGCTCGTTCGCAAATCTCAATCTTTCTTTCCTTTGTATCTGCTTGTCCTACTTCATCAAATGCCATTACAATTACGGCAGCACCATAGGCTTTACAGATATGTGCTTGCTCAATAAATTTGGCTTCTCCCTCTTTCATGGAGATGGAGTTTACAATACATTTTCCTTGCACACATTTTAATCCAGCTTCAATAATTTCAAATTTAGAACTGTCAATCATTATAGGAATACGAGCAATATCTGGCTCGCTTTGCATTAGATTTAAAAAGGTAGTCATGGCTTTCACGCCCTCTAATAATGCGTCATCCATGTTCACGTCAATAACCTGTGCACCACTTTCTACTTGTTGGCGTGCAACCGATAATGCTTCTTCGTATTTGTTTTCCTTAATTAAACGGGCGAATTTTTTTGAACCCGTTACATTGGTTCTTTCTCCTACGTTTACAAAATTAGTTTCCGGACGAATCACTAATGGTTCTAATCCTGCTAATCTTAGGTAAGGCTTGATATGTATTTGATCGCTCATAATATTGACTCTAATGAAATTAAATGTTTGTGTCCACAACTGGTACTGGTCTTGGTGTTAGGTTTCTCACATTGTCGGCCATATGCTTAATATGTTCAGGTGTGGTTCCGCAACATCCACCTACAATATTTACAAATTTATTTTTCGCCCACTCTTCAATAAAATGTCCTGTTTGATGAGGTGCTTCGTCATATTGACCCATGGCATTCGGTAAACCTGCATTTGGATAAGCCGATGTATAACAAGATGCAATTTGTGCAAGCTCCTCAATATGTGAACGCATTTCCTGTGCACCTAATGCACAATTCAATCCAACACTTAATGGTTTGGCATGTGCTACAGAAGTATAAAATGCTTCTAAGGTTTGACCACTTAAAGTTCTACCAGATGCGTCGGTAATGGTACCGCTAATCATGATTGGTAATTCGGGCTTGCCTAATTTTCTGAAAAATTCTTTGATTGCGAAAATGGCTGCTTTTGCATTTAAAGTGTCAAAAATAGTTTCTACTAATAATACGTCTACACCACCGTCAACCAATCCTTTAATTTGTTCGGTATAGGCTGCTACCACTTCATCAAAGGTAACTGCACGGTAACCAGGATTGTTTACGTCGGGTGATAAACTCAATGTTTTATTTAAGGGTCCAATAGAACCTGCTATATATTTTTCGGTGGTATTGGGATGTTTTGATTTGTACTGATCAATCGCATCACGTACACATTTTGCAGCAGCTACATTTAATTCATAAGCCAATGCTTGCATATCATAATCGGCCATTGCAATGGAAGTACTACTAAAAGTATTGGTCTCGATAATATCGGCACCAGCTTCTAAATATTGTAAATGAATACCGGTGATAATTGCAGGTTGTGTAATGCACAACAAATCGTTATTGCCTTTCACATCACAGTGCCAATTGGCAAATCGAGTTCCTCGATAATCTTCTTCGGTTAATTTGTGGCGTTGAATCATGGTACCCATGGCACCATCAATTACCAAAATTCTTTTTTTAAGCGTCTCTTGTATTGACATAAATATTTTTTTATGCAACATCCACAAGAAGCGATTAACTAATAATAAAAGGGGGCGATAAATAATGTATCGTTTATTAGTTCTTTTCTCCTTACGGATGGCAGGTTGAACAATAAACAAATCCACCTGCAATGCGGTGCGAAGTTAGGATTCTATTAGCTTGTAGCCAAATTAAGGGCGATACAATATGAGCGGACAGGCTTATTGATAAGTTGCTGTAACATCTACATTAATCTTATCGGCAACCATTTTTATCATAATGCCGCCAATACCAAAGTCTTTTAAGGTAACTGTGAATTGAGCACTTGCCTTCACTACGCCATTCTTAACCTCAATAATGCCGTTGGTTTGAATGGCCTTGTTCACTCCATGAACCTGCATATTGCCCGTAATGGCAATTGGGTATTTGCCATCTTTCTTTAAGTCTACGGTTTTGAAATTAGTAATTTGGCCGTTAAAAAAGGCACGAGGAAACTTATCACTCTCCATATATTCCGAATTAAAATGCTCTTCCATTTTACTCATATCAAAATGAAATCCTTTGGCCAACATTATGAAACTCAGTTTGCCATTGGGTTCCAAGCGACTCACTGCTTCCTTGTTCAAGGCGTCAATATCATGATCGTCCACTGCTATAAAATGAACTTGTGCCGATTTTGTTTCCAAAGTTTTTTGTGAAAACGCTGTTGTGTAACCGATAAATGTAAAGGCTAAAATGGTAAATAGGTGTTTCATATAAAGGGGTTTACGTTATTTCAATGTTTGAACATCAAAATTAATAACTAATTCCGAAATAACCTATTTTATATACTGTTGAATAGGTTGTCGGTTGGAAATACTCTTTCCTAAGGTCATTTCGTCGGCATATTCCAGTTCACCCCCAAAAGCAATACCACGGGCAATGGTTGTAATGCTACAAGTGTGGCCAGCTAGCTTCTTTTGAATATAGTAAATGGTGGTATCTCCTTGAATAGTAGGGTTTAGTGCAAAAACAAGTTCAGTTACTTTGTCTTTATGCACTCTCTCAATTAAGGCTTCAATGGTTAATTGATCGGGTCCAATACCATCTAATGGCGAAATAATGCCTCCCAAAACATGGTAGGTTCCATTGTATTGCTGCGTATTTTCAATGGCAATTACATCCCGAATATTCTCTACCACACAAATCGTATCTTTTTGTCTGCCCGAATTAGCACAAATAGAGCAAATGCTTCCGTCGCTAATATTGTAGCACTTTTGACAGAATTGAATTTCATTACGCATCTTTTGGAGGGTGTCTCCAAAAAGAGTGGTGACCCCTTTTTCTTGTTTTAATAAATGCAATACCAGTCTTAAGGCTGTCTTTTTACCGATGCCAGGCAATTTTGCAAATTCTGCTACTGCGTTTTCTAATAAGGAAGAAGGTAAATGCATAATAAATAGGGATATGTAAAACTACTTATTAATTACAAGATTTAATTCATTATCCCAGTCGGCTCGGATGTTTAATTTATAGGGAAGTACAATTACTTTTTCGGGTTGTTGATGTCCCAA
>CANGMV010000080.1 GCA_947454745.1 Bacteroidota bacterium
AAGAATAAATCACTTACAGTTTTTACTGCTTCTACCGTTCCAAAAACCGCTTCGGCAGCCAAGCTACTTCCCACCGTATTAATATCTAAATACACAATATCACCCAACTCGCTTTGAGCGAAATCGGTAATGCCAATGGTAGCAGTAGTGCCATCTAATTTAATCCATTCATGATCTTTTGTGTAACGTAAGTCGGCTGGGAATTGCATAGGTTCAATTTTTATTAGTGCAAATATCCATCAAAATCACTAAAAAACCAATCGGCTAATAGCGAATATTATCAAAATACAGTAAAATATGGTCTTTTAAGAACACTTCCTGTTCCATCAGGTCCATTATAGGCAATTGCTTTAATTGCTTAAAATGCGGCCAGCCTTCTTCATCTTTCCCTTCTAAAAGGTAGTAACCACTAGGAGATAGGATGGAGCAAATGGCAATATGCATCAGGTCTTGTTTTTGCTCTTTCGTAATTTTCTCCCTAATAAAACCCGTTTCTTGTAAACCAATTAGGAAAAGTACGGCTTCTGTATCTGGCTTTTTCCCAAACTGATCCATTAGTTTTTTCTCTAAATCCCACCATCTAGTTTGTAAATCGTCTTGTATATTGGCCATGTCTGTAGTTCAATTTTGTAGCAAAGGTAGGGGATATCTAGGCGCAGTAGGTTGGTTTGATTATCTTTGCCAAAATTTGCATTTATGTTACAAGTAAACTTCTTACGCCAAAATACAGAGTTGGCTAAAAAGAAATTGGCTATCAAGCACTTCGCTAACTTGAATTTAGTAGACGAAGTGATAGCGATTGATGATGAGAGAAAGCAATTACAAGCTTCCTTTGACGATATTCAATCTAAGGTAAATGCAGCCTCCAAGGAAATTGGAGGTCATATGGCCAAGGGAGAGAAAGACCAATCAGAGACATTAAAGAATGCAGTTGCAGATTGGAAAAAGCAACTAGATCCTTTAAAAGAAAAAATGGCTTTGGTGGAAGCCAGCTTGCAACAAGTAATTGTACAGTTCCCGAACCTGCCGCATGATTTAGTACCATTGGGTAAAACGCCGGAGGAAAATGAAGTAGTAAGAGTAGGCGGGGAAACGCCAAAATTACCTACCAACGCCGAAGCGCATTGGGATTTAATTAAGAAACACAATTTGGTTGATTTTGAAACTGGTGCAAAAATTACAGGAAGTGGATTCCCATTATATATTGGCAAGGGTGCGAAATTTCAGAGAGTACTCACACAATATTTTTTAGATTTTAATACTGCTGCTGGCTATACAGAATACTTACCTCCTTTTATGGTAAACGCTGCATCGGCCTTTGCTACTGGTCAATTGCCCGATAAAGAAGGTCAAATGTATCATGCTACGGAGGATGATTTTTATTTAATCCCAACAGCCGAAGTGCCCGTTACCAATGTGTTTCGTGATACGGTGTTAAAAGAGTCCGACCTGCCTTTGCAAATGACGGCTTACTCACCTTGTTTTAGAAGAGAAGCGGGAAGTTTTGGTAAGGATGTGCGTGGCTTAAATAGAGTGCATCAATTTGAGAAAGTGGAAATCATTCAAATTGTGCATCCCGATAAAAGTGATGAAGTGTTGAATGAAATGGTAGCGCATGTTGAAAAATTATTAACTAGCCTAGGACTACAATATCGAATTTTAAGATTGTGTGGTGGAGATATGGGATTTGCATCGGCAATCACTTATGATTTTGAGGTATACAGTGCTGCGCAAGAAAGATGGTTGGAAGTGAGTAGTGTAAGTAATTTTCAGGCTTACCAAACTTATCGCATGAAATGTCGATTTAAAGATGCAGATGGAAAAATTCAATTTGCACATTCTCTAAACGGTAGCTCATTGGCATTGCCACGTATTTTTGCTGCAATTGTAGAAAACTACCAAACCGAAACGGGTATTGCATTACCAAAGGTATTACAACCTTATTTTGGTGCTGAAAATTTAATATAAAACGCAATAATAGAAATCATAAAAAAGCCCTTCCAGTTGGAGGGGCTTTTTTATTTCATGAGTTTTCTTAAAAATGACTAAAACGCACACCCAATGCAAATGGGTAGGCATATAGTTTTGTTAACTTATTGTCGAATAAATTAGTTACACTAGCTGAAGCATACAAGTGAATACCACCAATGCCAATTTCTCCAATTCCTGCAACTTGATAATCATTCAAGTTAAAATTGCCATTGAATTTTTCTTTGTGTGCGCTAATTTGTTTGTTGCGAGAGCCAATTAAATAGCCCAAACTTAAACCTGCACTGGCATAAAAAGATTTTTTCTTTTCAGGATAAGGTTGATAGTTTAATTGCACAGGGACAGTTAGGTATTCAACAAAAAGCTTATCTTTTTTAAATGTCTTACTATCAATATAAACAAGGCTAGCGCCAGTGTTTCTGAAACTTATCGGTTGTTCGAATCTAAAGTTATACATCTGTAAACCTATACCATATTTTAAGTTCCAGCGGTGTTGATCCAAATTCATTTTTTGCTGAACCAACCAAAAGTTTACATTGCTTGACTTGCTATTATTTAATTTAAAACTTTTTGCAGTCATAGCTGGCCCTACACTAGGACGCGTAAATTCAGCATTTGTTTTATAATTGGTAACATCAACGTAATTGGCAAACCCTAAGTCAAAAACAAACCACTTTGTATTCAAATCAGTTTTCGGCTTTGCAATTTTTTCAATTTTTATTTGTGTATTACTCCAATCCGACTTGTCCATTTTTGATTGCCATTCATTTTGACCATGGCTTTCATGCGACTTTACAATTAAAAAGCTACCAATTTTGATGGTATCTTGTTTCATTGTGATTAAAGTGTCTTTTTGAGCAAAGCTAGTTGTGGCAATTAGGAATGCCATAAGTGAAAACAGTCTTTTCATAGTTTATGCTAATTAGAATACTTTACGAAATTAATTCATTTTATAATTAAAACTTACTAAATCTTAAACCAATCGCAAAAGGATTCATGTCGAAGTTGGTTAGGTTCTTATCAAACATATTGGTTAAACTATAGGAGCCATAAAGTCTTATTGATCCTATTCCTAATTCACCTACAGTTGACATTTTTAAATTGTTTAAATCGAAATTGCCATTCACTTTTCTTTTACCTCTCTCCTCGCTAATTTGCTTCGTGTGAGACTGTAATAAGTAACCAGCACTCATACCTAAGCTTGCATAAAAACTTTTATTGTTTTCGGGGTTGGATTGATAATTTAATTGAATGGGAACAGTTAAGTATTCAACAAATAATTTATTCTTTTTAAAGTGCACGTCATCAAAAAATACATAGCTCCCTGGGGTATTTCTAAAGCTAATAGGCTGTTCAAAACGGAAATTGAACATTTCAATACCAATCCCATATTTCAAGTTCCAGTAATGTTTATATAAGTTTAGTTTTTGTTGCACCACCCAAATATTTACATTGCTCGACTTCATGTTATTCAACTTTAAATTAGTTGAGTTAGGTGCAGTTGGATAAAGCATGGACTGATAAGGCAATGCAGTATACATTAATGGCTCAGTCTTATCAACTAAATTGGCGAAGCCTAAATCAAATACCCACCAATTCGAAGTTATTTGCTTTAATTTCTTTGGTTCACGCTCAATACTAATTTTTGTTTTTTTAAAATCACCTTGAAGTAATGACTGCCAGTCTTTATTATAATCATCACTTTGTTTGTTAATAATTTTAATGCGGCCTACTTTAACAGTGTCGTCAGTAACCGAAAGTAGTGTTTCATTCTCGGAATCAATTTTTACATCTTTTTTTCGATCATGCTTTCTTTTTGAATCAATGGTAATATTTACAACATGCTTTTTATCGCCTATTGCATCAACGTCGCCACCAACTATCACCATATTACCAATGCGGATGGTATCTTGTTTTTTTTGTGTAGAATCCGTTTGTGCGATTGCATGGATAGCAAGTAAACTGCAAGCAATTAAAATGATCTTTTTCATATATCTTATTTTTCTTTTTCGGTTTTATTCCTTCTTAAAAATGCGGCTACACGTCGAGTGATGCCCCTTAATTTATCTCCATCAATTTCCAAGTTAGCAACATAAATTACGCGGTCGGGATTTTCGGTATTGAGTTCCTCGAAACTTTCCGTAGGATCAGTCGCAACAATACTATTTGATGTGTTATTTGGGATACTCACATTTTGAACAGCGGTAGGTTGCTCCATTTTTTCAATGCTTGCCAATGAGTTTGTTGTAGTCTCTGGAGCTATTACTACTATGGCTTCAGGTTTTAATTTCAAGATTTCTTTTTTATTTTCTTGAATATTTTTAACTGATATACTATTTGAATATTGTATTGCGGCAGGCGAGGTCGCAGTTGAACTTGTAATATTTTTTGTTGAATTATGCGCTTTTAAGCTTGCGATAGTATTCAATTGAACGACAGGTTGTTCCGGTACTTTTATTGCGTATTTGTAGCCAATCATAACTAGCAACAAGGCGGCTACTGCACTCAGCGCGCGCATACGTCCTTTCGTAAAAAATCCTTTTACAATAGGGGTTTCTGTGCGGTATAAAGTCTTTTTAAAATCTATAGGCAAACGAGCTTCCAGTGCATCAAATCGATATAATAATGTTTTGTCTTCGTACTCAATAGTTGCTGGTTCAAGCACTAATTGTTGTAAAAGGGATAATTCTTTTTGATAAACAGGGTTTTCTTGTAAGAATGATTCTACAGCTGCTTTTTGAGTAACAGAAAGTTCATTATCGATATACAATAAAAAGAATTCCTCGTAATTGGTAATATCAATTTTCATTAGGCACTCATTTTTTGAAGATGAACTAATTTGTCCTTTAATATTAACCTTGCTCTATGAAGATATACTTTCACTTGACTTTCAGATAAATTCATAATCTCTCCAATTTCTTGGTAATTGTATCCTTCATAGTCTTTTAAGAGCACTAAACTTTTTTGAGTGGGGTTTAACTCATTAATGGCTTTTAAAATATTTTGCTTTAATGTGTTATCTGCTTGGAATGTAACTTGACCCTTTACTTTATCAAAGTTATCGGTAGTATCTGCTTTTTTATCCTTTCGAACATGATCAATCATTTGATTGTATGCAACAGTAAATAAATATGACTTTACTTTCTCAGGCTCCACTTTGGAACGATTGATCCATAACTTTTCGAAAGCTGTTTGAACAATATCCTGCGCATCTGCTTCATGGCCAATATTTTTGACAATAAAGCGGTATACCCCATCGGAGTAATTATCTACACAATTATTGAAATCCTGATCGGTCATCCCTCGTTTTGCTTTTAAGTATAGGTATAACGAAGGGGGAGCTCAAAAGTTACATTTGACTACTAATAATTGACAATTTGTTCCTGAATATTTGCAGGAAGCTCACGCCATTCGTATTGTTGGTTACGTAATTGAGGCTCAAAACCCGCCTCTTTAATAGCTTCTTGAATCGTTTTATAGGTAAAGCGGTGTGGTGCACCAGCAGCGCTAACTACATTTTCCTCTAACATAATACTTCCAAAATCATTGGCACCTGCTTCTAAACAAACCTGAGCAGTAGCTTTACCAACGGTTAACCAACTCGCTTGAATGTTTTTAATATTTGGTAACATGATACGACTAATCGCAATCATACGAATATACTCTTCGGTAGTGGTTAAATTATGTACACCTCTGATTTTAGTTAATAGCGTATCTACGTCTTGGAAGGTCCAAGGAATAAATGCCAAAAATCCATTTGCATCTTTTGGTTTTCTATCCTGTACTTCGCGAATACGAACTAAGTGAATAAATCTTTCTTCCAAAGTTTCCACATGTCCAAACATCATCGTAGCACTCGTCGTAATATTTAATTGATGTGCTGCGGCCATCACATCTAACCATTCGTCGGCACCACATTTTCCATTGGATACTAATTTACGTACACGATCCACTAAAATCTCTGCGCCCGCTCCTGGCAAG
>CANGMV010000081.1 GCA_947454745.1 Bacteroidota bacterium
GTTTAATTTATAATTTAAGCATTTATTTATGGAAACTACTTTTACGCTCTCTGGGCAATATGTAGATATTATGGGAAGGCAAATATTCCCAGCTACATTAACAATTAGGGCTGGTAAAATTGAAAATATTGTTGCTTGCGAATCAGCCCCATTACAATATATTTTGCCGGGCTTTATTGATAGTCATGTACATGTGGAAAGTAGTATGCTAATACCAAGTGCATTTGCAAGACTAGCTGTGGTGCATGGAACTATTGGTACGATTAGTGATCCGCATGAGATTGCCAATGTATGTGGTGTAGAAGGAGTGCACTATATGATAAAGAATGGGAAAAAAGTACCCTTTCATTTTTTCTTTGGAGCGCCAAGCTGTGTACCTGCAACTGTTTTTGAAACAGCGGGTGCGGCAATAAATAGCGACCAAGTAGCTGAATTACTTGCTAGTAAGGATATTTACTATTTAAGCGAGATGATGAACTTCCCTGGTGTCTTACACAAGGACGAGGAAGTAATGAAAAAAATTGCTGCAGCACATAAAGCAGGCAAGCCTGTGGACGGACATGCTCCAGGTTTAATGGGCGATGCTGCCAAACAATATATTCAAGCAGGAATTAGTACCGACCACGAGTGCTTCACTATCCAGGAAGCGGTTGACAAATTAAGTCATGGCATGAAAATTTTAATTAGAGAAGGAAGTGCTGCTAAAAATTTTGATGCCCTTTATGAATTATTAGACGATCATCCTCATATGATGATGTTATGTAGCGACGACAAACATCCTGACAGTTTATTAGATGGGCATATTAATACATTGTGTGCAAGGGCTGTCGCAAAAGGCATTGATGTTTTCAATGTTTTAAGAGCCGCGTGCATTAACCCTGTAATACATTATAAATTACCAACTGGACAAGGATTAATTGGAGACGCTGCGAATATAATTGTTGTAGAAGATTTGATTTCCTTTAATGTAAAGCAAACTTATATCAACGGTGCCTTGGTTGCAGAAAATGGCAGTTCATTGATCCCTGTTATCAAAGAAGAAGCTATTAATTTATTCGATGCTGCTTTTATTACCGAAAGTGATATTCAAATTGACACAACACAATACCCAAAAAATGCACAAGGCGCTATTCCTGTGATAGAAGCCATCGACGGCCAATTAATTACCAATTGCCTTTGGGAGCAACCAAAATTACTAAATCATCTACTTGTTTCAAATACCGAAAATGATGTTCTTAAAATGGTAGTTTACAACCGCTATTTTGAAGCAACTCCAAAAATTGCATTTATTAAAAATTTTGGATTTAAGCAAGGTGCCATTGCTTCAACAGTAGCACACGATAGTCATAATATTATTGCAGTTGGAGTGGACGATGCAAGCTTAGTGAAAGCCATTAATTTAGTGATAGCGCAAAAAGGAGGTATTAGCTGTGTAAAAGAAGCCGAGCAAAAAGTACTTGCCTTACCTGTTGCAGGGCTGATGAGTGCCGAAGATCCCTATATTGTAGCCCAAGCCTATACCGAAATAGACCTCATGGCAAAATCGCTGGGAAGTAAGCTAGGAGCGCCCTTTATGACCCTAAGCTTTATGGCTTTACTGGTTATTCCACACTTAAAATTGAGCGATAAAGGCTTATTTGACGGAGATCAGTTTAAATTATTTTAAAATTGACTCGAAGAAACTTAGTTTTGAAAAAAAATAGAAAAAATGGTTCATCATTTAAGCGAAAAGCACAGTTTATTGAGTAATTGGGTAGCAGAGTTAAGAGACGTTAATGTGCAAAATGATAGAATGCGTTTTAGACGAAATTTAGAGCGTATTGGCGAGGTTGCTGCTTATGAAATGAGCAAATTAATGCCTAACAAAATTGTACACACAACCACTCCATTAGGAGTTCACCAATCCAAAGTATTGGCTGAACAACCAGTATTAGCAACTATTTTAAGAGCAGGCTTACCATTACACCAAGGCATGTTAAACTATTTTGACAAAGCCGATAATGCATTTATTTCAGCCTATCGCAAACACCATGACGATGGAAGTTTTGAGATAAGTATCGAATACCTAAGTTGTCCCGACTTAAACAATCGAGTGGTTATTGTTTCCGATCCAATGTTGGCAACAGGCGCTTCCTTGGTAGAAACCATCAAAGCCATTACAAAAAATCAAACTCCAAAGGAGCTACACGTAGTGGTCGCCATTGCAAGCAAAAAAGGCATTGAAACAGTAGAAGCTGCTTTAGGTAAAAATATCCCAATTTGGTGTGGAGACATCGACGACACCTTGAATGACCATAGCTATATCATCCCGGGCTTAGGCGATGCTGGCGACTTAGCTTATGGAACCAAAATGCAATCCTAAAAAAGGAGTTCGTATCTTTACTGCAAAACCAACTACTTGCTAAAGGAACTCATCATTTCAGTACGTGCATTTTTCCTTGCACATAAATTTATCATGCAACATCGTATGTGGAGATGGATGATTGTACCTGGTATTGTTTATGCTGTACTATTTGTAGTAGGAATGGACTATTTTAGTCAAACCTCTAGTTTTTTTATTGAGTGGATAATTTTAAAAACAGGTTTAAAATCCTGGGTGGATAGTTTGAGTAGTGACTTGCTTGGATTTTTTATTACCATGGGTAGTTTCTGGCTCTGGTTTACACTGCTGCTATTTTATTTTGCCTTGTTCAAATTTATCTTCCTCATTTTATTTTCTCCTTTCTTTACCTACTTGCATTTGCATATTGCAGCAATACAACGAAACGAAGTCTTTGTATTGGACTGGACAGCGTATCGAAAACTAGTATTTCGAGCAATTCAGTTAAGTTTAACCAATATGCTTTGGCAAACCGTATACTTAATTCCGATTATTTTGGTTTGTACCCTTCCAATCATTGGATGGTTTACTCCAATATTTACAATCTTAATGGAATGTTACTTTTTTGGTTATGCCATGTTGGATTATGGATTAGCAACAGAAAATAAAAACAGGATGGTTGCTGCAGCCTATGTGAGTCATCATAAAGGATTGCCTATTGCCAATGGGTTGGTATTTTATATCCTTCACCTTATTCCAATTGTTGGCTGGATGACTGCTCCTTTTTATGCATTAATCGCAGCACATTTAAATACGCAAGAAATTAAAGACAACGCATAATGAGTATTGGCAAAGTTTTTTTATTACCCATGTTATTGCATGAAGAAGGCTGGGAAGCTATTCCGGCCGATACGCAAAAATGGATTGCGCAGTGCGATGCTTTTTTTGTAGAAAATGAAAAAACCACTAGGCGTTTTTTTAAGAAAGTGTGGAAGGAGATGGTGATAGATAATTATATTTGGCACGCTATTCATAAAGTAGAAACAGAGCAAATAAATAGTTTTGTTTCATTGCTCAAGCAAGGAAACAATATTGGAATTGTATCGGAAGCAGGATGCGCAGGTATTGCCGACCCGGGTCAAATTTTAGTAGCCGCTGCGCAAGAAGCAGGCGCCATTGTTAAACCTTACACCGCACCTTCTTCCTTATTGTTGGCCTTAATGGCAAGTGGCATGAATGGACAGAATTTTCAGTTCCATGGTTACCTGCCTATTGACAATGCCGATAGAAAGAAAAAAATTCAAGCATTGGAAGCAGATGCGAACCTGCGAGGTTGCACACAGTTGTTTATTGAAACGCCTTACCGAAATAATCAACTATTGGAAGCACTGATACAAAACTGCCATCCTCAAACCAGACTATGCATTGGTGTAGACATTACTGCACCCAACGAGTTTATTAAAACTGCGACAATTAGTTATTGGAAAAACCACAAGCCGGAACTGCATAAAAAATTAGCGGTATTCTTATTAGGGAGTAAGTAATTTCCGAAAATACTTACTCAATTGCATTGTTTAATTTTTACAATGCAAAATTCTTACGCATATTGGAGAGCGGCTCACCCACTTGTTTTTATTTCTCTGCATTTATACATAGGAATTTTAATCGGAGATTTCTTTACATTAGTACATGTTACTTTTTTTAATCTCCATTTTTGGATTTCTTTTCTATTCATAATCAGCATCCTAGTATTAGCTGGGGCACAATTGCACGCGCAGTACAAAGCAATGAATGGAATTATTGCTTCCTTGGCACTAATATGCTGGGGCATACTTATTCCTTCTACTATACAAAACTGTCCTATTTTAAACATTTCGTTTATTGATCCAATCATACTAAGTTGCCGCAATTTTGTAATTCAAAAAATAGATAAAACCATACACAACAAACAAGCAAATGGCTTTGCATTAGCGCTTTTATTAGGTGTAAAATCAGATATGAGCAAGGATCTAGTAGCCGCTTATACGCAATTGGGCATTATTCACATCATCGCAATTAGTGGCATGCACTTGGAAATTTTATTTAAAAATATACAGCGACTTACTAGCTTACTTCCACGTAATAAATTATTTCTTTTAATAGAACTATTGTTATTATTAATATCGGTATGGACCTATACCCTCATGGCATTTGCAAGCCCTTCCATTGTAAGGGCGTCGGTGTTTTTTAGTTTATACATTATTGGCAAATATTTAGGGGTTAATAGTTTTACACTCAATACAATTGCAGCAGGTGTGCTAATATTATTAATGTTCAATGCCAAAGGAATTCATCATATTGGCTTACAATTGTCTTACGCTGCCGTAATTGGTATTCACTTATTTTATAAATTATTGTACAAGCTCCTCCCTTTGGACAACCCCATTGTAGATTTTTTATGGAGCAATTGCTGCATGAGTATTGCAGCGCAATTAACCACTTTTCCCATACTTATTCTTCATTTCCACCAAATAGCTGGCTGGGTATTAGTTAGTAACTTTATCATGGTACCGCTCAGTAATTTTATATTGTATGCGCTAGGTATTTTGCTTCTATTGCCAATACAATTTAAAGTAAGCTATTTATGGGCGCGATTAACCGAGCAATACATTTTATCTTTTAATGAATGGGTAGGATATTGGTTCACGCACACAAAGGCGAGTAGTATTCAGTTGAATATGCAACCCGTACAAATAGTCTTGTATTATATAATGCTTATCTATTTGTATTTATGGCTTTTTCATAAGCAGGCAAGCTATTTTATGGGTGTTTTAGCTTCAATATGCGCTTTTATCTTACTAAAGTTATTCAGCTAAGGCCATTTTTTGTGGAAAATCTGCCAATTCCAAAAATCCAGAAGGGCTTAACTTTGCCTATGGAAAAGAAAATACAATCAGCCCTCATTTCAGTATTCTACAAAGACGGCTTAGAACCCCTAGCAAGAACCCTACATCAGTTAAATATTACCATCTATTCAACAGGTGGAACCCAAAAATTTCTTGAGGATTTGGGTATACCATGTGTAGCAGTTGAATCGGTAACAGGCTATCCTTCTATTTTAGGTGGTCGTGTTAAAACTTTACACCCATCGGTATTTGGTGGTATTTTAGGAAGACGTTATGAAGCGCAGGATTTAGCTGAAATGGCTGAGTACAAAATTCCAGAATTGGATTTAGTGATTGTGGACTTATATCCATTCGAAGAAACATTAAGAACAACTGATGAAGAAAAATTAATCATCGAAAAAATTGACATTGGCGGTCCATCGATGATTCGTGCTGCTGCAAAAAATTTCCGTGACTTAGTCGTATTGTCAGCAAAGGACGATTACCAAAAATTAAATACAATGCTAATAGCACAAAATGGAACTACTACCCTAGAACAAAGGAAATCCTTTGCTGCTAAAGCTTTCGAAGTAGTAATGCATTATGATATTGCTATCAGTAATTATTTTAATCCTGCTACAGGAAAAGTATTACGTTATGGAGAGAACCCACATCAGGTAGCTACTTTTTATGGCAACCTAGATAATTGGTTTACACAATTAAACGGAA
>CANGMV010000082.1 GCA_947454745.1 Bacteroidota bacterium
TCAATTAAAACAGCTAAAGGCAGTTTTGCATAAGCGTGTGTGCTAATCATTCCTGCAACACTACCAGGTATACCTGATGCAGATGCACCATCACGTGATTTTCCAGGAATCACATTTCCTTTTTCATCCAAATACATATCTCTATTCGCCTTGCTAGGCGCTGCTTCACGATAATCAATTCCAATAATTTCTCCATTTGCTTTTCGTGCTAGCATAAATCCGCCTCCACCAATATTACCTGCTCCAGGAAATACTACGGCTAAGCTAAACTGTGTAGCAATCGCTGCGTCGAATGCATTACCACCTTCCTGCATCATTGCAGCACCCACCATACTAGCCAATGGATGTGCCGATGTTACTGCTCCATGTTCAAATGCTTTTTCTTTAACGACCTCATATTGGTAAGGATTAATTTGAGGATGTTTTTTTAAAAAACTTTGTGCATGCGCTTGGGTATGTAACGACATGCTCAATAAGCTCAAAGCAATTATAGAAAGGGTATTTTTCGATGTATTCAATTTCATAGCATTTATTTGTATCCGTAAATTACTTAAATATTTAGTATTCAACAAAATAGGGCCGCCGTTTGTGTAAAACTATAGTTGTCAATCTTTTAATTAAGCCCAAATATGCGTATTTTTAAGGGCTGTATTTATACTTTGCAGCCCTCATAAATAAACCTTATCAATATGTACCATCGATTCATTAAGTTGATTAGTCTTTCATTTGTTTTCATTTTAGTGACATTAAGCTCAATGGCCCAGAATGTGCCAAGTCCTGCAAGCTATTTAGGCTATACAGTGGGAACGCGTTTTACCCGACATCATCAAATTGTGTCTTATTTTAATACGATAGCACAAGCTAAACCCGATATGGTTAAAATCATGCCTTATGGTAAAACCAATGAAGGGCGTGATTTATTAGTGGCTGTCATTGGCCTACCGGAAAATATGGCAAAACTAGATCAAATTAGAAAGCACAATACTGGATTCATAGACGGTTCGGTGATTGATTTAAACCAACCTGCCATTGTTTGGTTAAGTTATAATGTGCATGGCAATGAGCCTGCTTCATCGGAGGCAGCGATGCTTACGTTATTCGCTTTAGTGGATCCTGCCAATGCAAAAACAAAAGAATGGTTAAAAAACACCATCGTAATGATCGATCCTTGTATTAACCCGGATGGTCGTGATCGCTATGTGAACTGGTATAATAATGCAGTAGGCACTAATTATAATGCCGATCCATCTGCAAGAGAACATATGGAACCTTGGCCTGCAGGAAGAAGCAATCATTATAATTTTGATTTGAACAGAGACTGGGCTTGGCAAACGCAGGTAGAAACAAAACAACGAATTGCTTTGTACCAACAATGGTATCCTCAAGTGCATGTCGACTTTCATGAACAAGGGTACAATCAACCTTATTATTTTGCACCAGCTGCAGAACCATTACACGATGTGTTAACTCCATGGCAAAAAGATTTCCAAGTACAAATTGGCAAGAATCATGCAAAATATTTCGATCAAAATAATTGGCTGTTCTTTACAAAAGAGCGCTTCGATTTATTATATCCTTCTTATGGCGACACTTATCCGATGTACAATGGTGCCATTGGCATGACTTATGAACAAGGGGGCATTAGTGCGGGATTAGGAGTTGTAAATAAGGACGAGGATACACTTACTTTAGTTGCAAGAGCAACGCATCATTTTACAACGAGTTTGTCTACGATTGAAATTAGTGCAGCGAATAAGGATAATTTATTAAAAGAGTTTAAAAAATATTACGACAATAGCCGTTCAGGCAATGCTTCTCCTTACAAGACTTTTGTAATGACTGCAAAAAATGCAAATACTTTATCCGCATTGGCATTATTGCTAAAAAAGAATAATATTCAATATGGTACGATTGCAACAGGGTTTAAAGGATACGATTACAATACTAAAAAAGAAGCAAACTTTGTAAATGAGGGATACACGTTGGCTGTGAATGTGGCACAAGCACATGGTATTTTAGCGCGTGTATTATTAGAACCCATCACGCAAGTGAATGATTCTAATACTTATGATATAACTGCATGGTCATTACCTTATGTATATGGAGTGCACGGATATGCTGCTAAAGAACAATTGGCTGTTCAGCCTGGCTTTGAAGTAAAATTAGTAACATCGGCACCTGCACAATATGGCTATTTAATTCCGTATAATTCTTTTGCTTCCTCGAAAGTGTTGGCAGCGATTTTACATAAAAATATTAAAGTAAGATATGCCGAAAAAGCATTTTCTGCAGCCGGAAAACAATTTGAAGCTGGTACCTTAATTGTACTTAAAACGAGTAACAATGAAAACTGGGCTGCTGATACCAAAGCTATTTGTGATGCAGCGAATATCGAAGCCATTCCGGTAAGTTCAGGTTGGGCAGAAAAAGGAGGGGACTTTGGATCGCCTGATATCAAAAATATTAGCCATGCACCAAAAGTAGCATTGTTAACAGGCGACAACGTTTCGGCATTAGCCGCTGGTGAGGTTTGGAATTATTTTGATCAACAACTTGACTATCCAATCACACAATTGAACTATACTAATTTTAACAGAATTGATATTAGTAAGTACGATGTAATTATCGCACCCGAAGGTTCCTATAAAGAGTTAGCTAGTAAGCCAGTTACGGAAAAATTACAAGCCTTCGTGAAAAAAGGGGGTGTATTAATTGCTTTTGAATCAGCAGTGCAACAATTGGCTGCGAATAGTGATTGGGGTATTAAAATAAAAGAAATAGCAAAAGCAGATAAAGCCGATGTGAATCATACCGCAAAATATGGCGAAGCAGTTACCGATTATTTACAAAGTTCAATACCGGGGGCAATTTATAAAGTATATATGGACGAGACACATCCAATTGCTTTTGGGACAGGCGGACTTTATTATGATTTAAAACAAGATATGGTTACTTATGAAGCTACCAATGATTATTGGAATGCAGGAGTAATTAGAAAAGACAGTCATGTTGCCGGATTTGCTGGTGTGAAAGCAAAAGCTGCATTACAAGAAGGCGTGGTGATTGGGGTTAAAGAAATGGGTGCAGGTAAATTGGTATTTATGGCCGATGATCCTATATTCAGAAACTTCTGGGAAAATGGAAAATTGATTTTAGCAAATGCAGTTTTCTTTAACGGTAAATAAAATAAGCAAGTATATATAAATAGGTGACTATGCGAAAAATGATTGGTTTTATTGTTGTTGGATTATTAGGTCTTGTGCAAGTAAATGCACAAAAAAATAGTGCCGAAATTGCAGCACAAATCAAAAGTTTAAAAACGCTAGGTAGTGTATTGTATTTTGCAGCACATCCCGACGACGAGAACAATAGTTTTTTGCCTTATTTAACCAAGGAGAGAAATTTTAGAACGGCTTATTTAAGTTTAACCCGAGGGGACGGAGGGCAAAACTTGATTGGTAAGGAGCAAGGTATTGAATTAGGTATGATTCGTTCTCAAGAGCTATTGGCTGCACGTCGTGTAGATGGTGCAGAACAATATTTTTCAACTGCCTATGAATTTGGCTTTAGTAAATCTTCGGATGAGGCTTTGCAAATTTGGGATCATGAAAAAGTATTAAGCGACGCTGTTTGGGTAATTCGTAAATTCCAACCCGATATTATTATAACGCGCTTCCCGCGTGATGCGCGTGCAGGACATGGTCATCATTCCGCATCGGCGATTATTGCCAATGAAGCATTTATTGCAGCAGCGGATCCAACTAAATTTCCTGAACAATTTAAATATGGAGTGGAACCATGGAAAGCAAAACGTATTTTATGGAACACTTTTAATTTTGGAACTGTAAATACCACCAACGAGCAACAATTAAAATTGGAAGTGGGCGGATATAATCCAATCATTGGAAAAAGCTATGGAGAGATTGGCGCTGAAGCACGTACGATGCATAAAAGTCAGGGCGAAGGAAGGCCAAGACGCCGAGGTGCAAGTTATGAGTACTTTGAACTAACTGGTGGTGAGCCTGCAAAGACCGACATCATGGATGGGGTGAATACGCGTTGGGAAAGATTAGGAGCTACAAGTATTGAAAATGCGATAGATTCTATTTACGCAGCTTATGATTTAATGCATCCTGAAAAATCGGTACCAGCTTTAGTTAAATTACGTAAACGAATCGTAAATATTCCATTGCCTAACTCAGCATGGCGCGTTTACAAACTCAAACAATTACAATCCATCATTCAAGATTGTGCAGGTATTTTCATGGAAGCTACCACGCAACAACAACAATTGGTTCCAGGCGATAAAGTAGCTGTTCAATTATTAGTGAATCAAAGGGCTGCAGCTGCATCGAATTTATTGGATATTGTTTTTCCAGACCAATCTGATAGTTTGTTGAATAAACCATTAATGCTGAATCAAAATTTTCAATTGGATTTCACATTAAAGGTGCCAACTAATATGTCTATATCACAGCCTTATTGGTTAGTGAACCCAAAAACGGAAGGCATGTTTGTGGTAAAGGATCAAAATATAATTGGAAAGGCCGAAAATGATCCAGCATTTGTAATGCATATCAATGTTGAAATTGAAAAAGAGCAGTTTGCTTTTGAATTACCTATTCAATATAAATATACCGATCCTACTAAAGGGGATGTATACCAGCCTATAGTGATAGTGCCAAGTGCACAATTTAAATACGACAAAGAAGTAAGTTTGATAAGGGATAATAAGCCTACTACGGTTACGTATCAAACGATTGAGTTGAATAAAGCAAGTAAGCAAAATAGTTTTGTTGTTAAAGAAGCAACTACGCCATTGCCAACACCGCCTACTGCAGTGTACACTAAAACAATTACATACGATCATATCCCAACGATTACCTATTTCCCAACTGCAAGTACTAAAATTGTTCCCATTGAAGTAAAAAATAAAGCGTTGCATGTTGGTTATATCGACGGCGCTGGCGATAAATTACCAGAAGCATTAATTGAGCTAGGAGCCCAGGTTACGTATTTAAAAGAAGCAGATTTAAGTATTGAAAAACTAAAAGCTTTTGATGCCATCGTGGTAGGCATTCGTGCATATAATATGTATGAGTATTTGACCGATAAAAACGAGGTATTAAACGATTATGTAGCACAAGGGGGAAATTTAGTTGTTCAATATTTAAAAAGCAATCAAGTAGGCATCAAGCTTGTAAAAGTAGGACCCTATAAATTTTCAGTAAATTCAGGAAAGCGCGTAACGCAGGAAAATGTTCCTGTTGAATTTAGTTTACCGAAACATCCTGTTTTAAATTCCCCGAATACCATTACAAGTTCCGATTTTGAAAACTGGACACAGGAGCGAAGTACGTATCAATCCGATAATTTTGACGCTCATTTTGAGGCACCACTAACTATGAATGACAAAGGCGAAGCGCCTAGTTATGGAAGCTTATTAATTGCTCCATATGGCAAGGGGAATATGGTGTATGTAAGTTTGGTATTGTTTAGACAATTGCCAGCAGGCAATCCTGGAGCCTATAAATTATTAGCGAATATTATTTCTTTACCTAAGCATTAGTCATGAGAAGAAATGTAAGTATACTCACCTTGCTTGTGATTGGACTCGGTTTAGGATGGATGATCAAGAATGTTAAGATCGGATTGATCTTAGGACTCTTGATAGGATTGTTGATTAGTGGAATTGGAACTAGAAGTAAATAAGCAAATCATTACTCAATTTCCGAAGTAGCTTCAGGTGCTGTTTCACCAATCCATTTCATTTTACTTGAAATTAAATAGGCAATTAAACCCAGGCTAATTACAACCAAGCCACTCAACATCATCTTAATGCCTGTAGAGAAAAAAATGGCACCCCAAA